>CAUZQN010000009.1:0-14098 GCA_963581605.1 uncultured Binatia bacterium (SeqCode) | reverse complement strand
AGCCGTCTCAGACAATTTTCCACAGCCAGACTTTGAAATTGTGAGTTTGACAGATCTGCCTGCATGTCTGGACCGTCTCCAGCGCTGAGTACTTGCGCCAGTGACGGACTCTCCCAGTTTTTTCTCCTCGCCCTTGTCTGAATGTCACCGCACTGATAGCTGATGCGGAGCTACTCAGAAGGAAAAGGCATGGAAGAAAAATCCTCTACGATCCTGCTATTCAATTACTACCGCGATGCGGAACTGCGGAGTGCAGACTTGACCCTGCGCCTGATCAATAAGGCGGAAAACCTGAACATTCAGGAAAAATTGGCACGCCATTTGGCCGATGCGACCAATCATGCTTGGCTCTGGACCGAGCGTATTGGTGCGCTGGGAGGACAACCGACCCGGATAAACAGTGGCTATCATCGCCAACTGCGGCGTAAAGTCGGTCTCCCCGCGAATCTCTTAGAGCTATTGGCACTCATGTGTGTAGTCGAAGAGCGGGCCCGCAAGCGCTACGAAGAGCATGCCGCTCGGTCGGATATAGCGCCAGAAATACTCGAGATTCTGAACGAGATGCGAGCGGACGAGGAAGCCCACCTGGCCTGGATTACCGAAAAGCTCACAGAGCTGGGAGCGAAAGAGGGCCAGGAAAAAGTGACGGCTGAGTTGCAGCGCTATCGAGTGATAGAAGCGGCTGTTTTTGCTGACACGCAACACGAGGAACAGCCGGCCTTAGCAGAGGTTGTGCAAGATAAGGCGCAGCAGGTTTGACACCAGCTTCTTAGATCTTCTTTTTTTGCTTGGCAACATAGTCTACCAGCAAATATTCCCCAAGATTATCCGGGCGGGTGTAAAAGGCACGGCCCCGATTCAGCTTGGTCATTTTGTCCACAAATGACCGCAGACTGGGACTATCGTCCAACATAAAGGTGTTGATAATCACCCCGCGCTTGGTCACCTTTTCGACTTCTCGTAGCGTTTCCTGCGCAGCACGCATACTGATTCCACCAAAAGAGAGAGGCCACTCACAGTAGAGCCGTCCACGCGAAAAATATGCGGTCGGCTGCCCGTCGGTAACAACGATAAGCTGTTGGTTATTGCTGGGATGGCGATGCAGGAGTTCCCCGGCTAGTCGGAGGCCGTCCTGCAGATTGGTGAACGGATCACCCATATTCCAACTCGCCTCAGGCAAGTCTTTGATCTTGAGTTCTACTGCACGCGTGTAAAAACCCACAATGGTGAAATAGTCGCGTGGATAGCGTGTCCGAATTAAGCTCTCAAGCGCCAGCGCGACTTTCTTTGCCGCGGCGAATCGTCCCTCCCAGCTCATCGACCAACTCATATCTAACAAGAGTACGGTAGACGTTGTCGTTGCGTGGTCCGTATCAAATATCGTAAAGTCGTCCGGCTGTATTGACAGCGGTACCCCAGAGCCACGCAGCACGGACTTCTTCAGCGTCCCGACCAGATCAAGATGCATCGGATCGCCATATTGATACGGTCGCGTTTCGTCGATTTTAATCTCGGCAACACCCCGGTGGTCTGCGGCATGCGATCCCGTCCGGTCACGGAGCAGGTTCGTATAAATATCCTGCAATGCAAGCTGGCCAATACGACGTATACCCTTGGGCGACAACTGCACGCGCCCTTCTCTCGGGACGAGAAATCCGGCTTCTTCCAAGAGGGACTGCATCTGTTGGAGATTCTGAAAATCCTGATTTGCAGCCTGACCCATCAACTCCTGGAGCTGGTTGGGGTCTATCTTATCCGGGTGCCCAGACAGGAGGTTTTGCTCCATCTCTTGGAGTTGCTGCATCTCCTTCATCAGTTCCAGGGCCTCCCGATAACTCAGCGGACGTGGACCGTTAAAAAGATCGTCGAAGCGGCGCTGAAAGTTCTCAAGCGACTGGATGTTGTCAAACTCCTGCATCAGCTCATCAAAGGCGGCCTGGGCTGCCTCGTCTTCGAAGGAGTAGGTCGACAACTTCTCCATTTTATCGCTCAGACGCTGAGGCAACTGCTGGAGAAAGCGCTCCTTTTCTTCGAGTTCAGGCCGCTGCGCGCGCTGCTGCGCAAGCGTGTCTTGCTCTTGATTGAGAATGGCCTCAAGACGCTCCTGCATCTCGTCCAGCGAGGAGCGCATATTGGCCTCACGATAGCGCTTGCGCATCTCTTCGCGCAGGTCTCGGACGAGGTCGTCGAGACCCTTGAGTTTATTGTCTTCATCCTCCAAGCCTTGCCGCATGAGCTGCTCGAGGGCCTGCTGCATATCATCGGTCGATGAGAGGTATTTGGCCAGTTCTTCGAAAATACGGTCGGCAGACAGTCGGACGCGCTGGCTGCCATCCCATTCGGTATAACGAATTGTGACCATCTGGATCAAAAAGAGCGGCTAGGCGCGGTAGGTTTGCCGTCCGCCCGTACTCTCTTTGTTCAGCTTTTTATGTAGGTGGAGTCCCTCGAGAATAAATTCAGTTGCCGAAGAGAGGGAACTGGGGTGTTCGTCAACGCCTAATGTCGTCAGGCTTTCCCGCAGCCCTTCAATATTCTGCACGCCCTCAAGATACTCCTGCGACGGCATCATATCAGACACCTCGACCCCACCACCATGCGCGAAATACTCGATGACGGGCTGTAAATTTTCTACCTTCAAATATTTATCAAAAACCTTTTGGACGGCGCGGTTCACCAGGCGCTCAATGAGGTCCTCATCCTTCTGCTCTTCGCCCATATATTCCAACTCGATTTTCCCCGCCGTTGAGGGATACAGGGCGTGCAGGTCACTAATGCGCGGGATCACCTGCTGCTCCCCGAGCCGGATGGCGCGCTTCTCCGCATTGCTGGTCACACTCTCAAAATTATTAATGGTCATCCGTACGCTCACGCCGGATGCCTGGTTAATTTCACTCGAGTTACGGGCTTCCATGGTCAGCTGCGCACAGATTTCCTTTATAAACTGTGGCATGTGGAATATGAGGCCATCATGAGAAAACTGCGCGGCCTCTTGCTCCATAATCGAGATCTCCTCCTCAATAGAGCGCGGATAGTGGGTGCGAATCTGGACGTCGAAGCGATCCTTGAGCGGGGTAATAATACGCCCGCGACTGGTATAATCCTCGGGATTTGCGCTGGCGACAATGATCACATCCAGGGGCAGACGGACTTTAAATCCTTTGACCTGGAAATCTTTTTCTTCCATGAGGTTGAAGAGCCCAACTTGCACCTTCTCGGTCAAATCAGGCAATTCATTGACGGCAAAGATGCCCCGATTCGTACGCGGGATCAGGCCATAGTGTATGGTCTCCTCATCCGCCAGATATCGTCCTTCGGCTACCTTGATCGGGTCAACCTCGCCAATGAGGTCTGCAATCGAGACATCCGGGGTGGCCAATTTCTCCCCGTAGCGTTCATCGCGTGAGAGCCAGTGGATTTCCAACGCATCACCGCGTTCTTGGGCCAATCGGCGGGCCTGGGGAGAAATGGGAGCCAGCGGGTTTTCTGGAATCTCGGCGTCCCGGATCGTTGGTACATAGTCATCTAACAATACCGTCAAGCCACGAATAATACGCGATTTGGCCTGGCCACGCTCACCAAGAAAGACAATATGGTGCCCGGCCAGAACGGCATTTTCTATCTCTGGAATAACGGTATCGTCGAAGCCGATAATGCCGGGTAAGAGTCGCTCCCCAGAAGAGAACATGCGTATCAAATTTGCCCGCATTTCTTCACGGATCGGAAGGACCTGGTAGTTCGTTTTCTTCAGGTCTCCAACAGTCTGCACTTCATGGCGGAGGGTCTCAGTTGGAATCGTGTGTTGCACGGTATCGCCTGCCTTTATTCAAAATATTCCACTAACGGACCAGGGAGCCCTGCAGCGTGTCTCTGACGAGACATGCTGCCGATCAGCGGTATTGTCGATGCGCCCATTCACCATAGGGTTGGCCGATACACACCGCCACAGGGAAGGGTGCTACCGTAGGAGGGGCCGTATTCAAACGGAGGGGAATATTCCACGAGGACTGAGCGAATCTACCGCATCTGCTCAGTGTTTGTTTCGCATAGGGTGGACGCGTCGTCTTCAGACAAGAAGTGAGGCAACTTCGCGTTGTCTCCCGAATCCGATGCATACGCTCCCACAGGGCACCCAATTCTCCTTTTTCGTAGCCCTGCTTAACCGCCACACGTGCCTCAATTTAACTCGCCAGATCCTCCCGAGCTGTCTCTTCCCCAATCTGCAGTTCGGCTGCTCCAGTGGATTGACCATCGACACGCAAGCGTAGCTCTTTCCCCACTTTGAAAAGAGGAACCTTTTTCGCTGCAACCGCAACGACTTCTCCCGTACGTGGGTTTCGCCCTTCACGCGCTGGACGGTGTTTCACGATAAAGCTGCCGAAGCCGCGGATCTCAATCCGTTCGGATTTGGCCAACGCCTCAGTCATGCTGTCGAAGACGGCATTCACCATGACCTCAGCATCCCGCCGCGAAAAACGCGGGTAGTGTTGGGCCACCTCCTCAATCAAATCTCTCTTTGTCACGCTTCCATCCTCCCCCTCAGGATAAGGCTTCGCTTATGATTTCTGTTGATCACCCTCTCCTTCGTCGCGATCAAGACGCAGCTCGTCGCCCAGAATGTCTTCAAAGGAGAAACGGGAATTATCCCGCTCACGCTGCAGGTAAGCCTCCATATCGTCCCGTTCCTCACTCCGTCGTAAGGCCTTTACACTCAGACCCATTTTGTGTTCACGGGGGTCGATATGTATCACTTCCGCCTCGACCTCAGTGCCGACTTCGAAAAGGGCTGAGGGCTTTTCTACCCGCTCAGTCGAAAGCTGAGAAATATGCACCAATCCCTCAATCCCTTCTGCAAGCTCTACAAAGACACCGAAGTCAGTCACACTGGTCACCTTGCCCTGGACCCGGCTGCCGACGGGATGTTCCTGTTGGAGCGTGACCCACGGATCTGTACTCGCCTGTTTGATCCCGAGCGAGATGCGCTCGTTGTCGATATCAATGCCGAGGACCACCGCCTCAACCTCATCACCCTTCTTGAACAGTTCTGAGGGGTGCTTAATCTTCTTGGTCCAGTGCAAATCAGAGATGTGGGCAAGGCCATCTATCCCTTCCTCGACCTCAATAAAAACCCCGAAATCGGTAATGCTTTTCACCTTGCCCTGAATGCGACTGCCAACCGGATGTGTGGCCCGCACGGTCTCCCATGGATTCGCTGTGACTTGTTTGAGGCCCAGGGAAATCCGTCGGTTGGCCGGATCAAGATCGAGAATGACAACTTCAATCTCATCCTCGACGGACAGCATTTTCGAGGGATGCGAAATCCGCTTGGTCCACGACATCTCCGACACATGTAACAACCCCTCGACGCCCTGTTCCAGCTCGACGAAGGCACCGTAATCGGCGAGGCTTACAACTTTGCCGGTCACTCGGCTACCGGGCAGATAGCGTTCCGGGACAGAACTCCACGGATCGGGCATGAGCTGTTTTAATCCAAGCGAAACACGTTCCCGTTCTGCATCGAACTTCAGGACAACGACCTTGACCGTTTCCCCTGCCTTGATCATCTCGGATGGATGGCCGATCCGCCCCCACGACATATCAGTAATGTGCAAAAGGCCGTCTATTCCTCCCAGATCAACAAAGGCTCCATAATCAGTAATATTTTTCACTGTCCCTTCGAGGATCACCCCCGCGTCCAAGACTTTCAGGGTTTCGTCGCGCAACGCAGTCCGTTCTTGCTCTAAAACTGCTCGGCGCGACACCACAACATTCGAACGTGCGCGGTTGAACTTCAGAACCGCGAACTTCCCGGTTTGCCCCAGAAATCGGTCGAGATCCCGAACCGGACGAATGTCGACATGGGAGCCCGGCAAGAACGCCGACACACCAATATCAACCCGGAGTCCGCCCTTTACTTTCCCGACAATTGAGCCTGCAACAGGAGTTTGATTGTTGAATGCATCTTCAATATCCCGCCACACACGAAATTGTTCGGCTTTTGCTCTCGATAAAACGATACCCTCACCCTCTTCGTCGGAGTCGGCCGAGTCAAAATAGACCTCAATGTCGTCCCCTTCGTTGACCAGCAACTGTCCGTCACGCTGGCGAAATTCCGCGAGAGGGATGTGTCCTTCGGATTTATATCCAATATCGATCGTGACAAATTCAGATCCGATGCTCACCACACGCCCGCGGACGACTCCACCGGGCTGAACTGAACGCATACTCTCTTCAAACATCTGGCCGAAGTCTTCTCCGACTGGACTACTCGTCTGAGTTTCAGCTGTAGGCTGGCTCTCGCCTGAAGACTGCATTTCGCTGTCAGTGCTACTGGGCTGAACTTGCTCCTCCGAGCTGACCTCGCTGTCGGCTGGTGTTGTTACTTCGGCTTTGTTTTGTTCCATGTTATGGTTTACCCCCTGCGAAGCTGCCTTATCCTGCCTTTCCATACTCTCCTCTCCATCAGGTTGCAAGAGCTACAGACCAGGCTTTTCCTTTTCACCTTCAATACTTGCATGGGCATTTACTAATTCGGCCATCCTGTCAACTACCTCAGGCAGCGTCAGTGTTGTCGTATCGATGCGGACAGCATCGTCAGCCGCTCGCAGTGGAGCGTGGGCGCGTTCAGTATCACGTTGATCACGTTCTGCCATCTCTTGTATCGTCGCTGCAAGAGAAACATTGGATTCTCCCTGCCGCCGCAGCTCTGCATACCTGCGCCGTCCACGCTCTTCGGGTGTAGCCTCAAGGTATATTTTTATGTCTGCATCAGGAAAGACGACCGTGCCAATATCTCGGCCCTCCAGCACGGCTTCGCCCGTCTCCCCCAGCCGGCGTTGGAGGCCGAGCAGCGCCTGACGAACACGTGGCTGGGCCGACACTTTAGACGCCATTTGACTCATGTCCGGGCGGCGAATAGCGGTCGTAATATCACGCTCACCGGCAAATAATCGCATGCCGTGTGATGCAGATACAAAACGAAGATCCAGCGTGTCACACAGTGAGGCAAGGCGCTCGCCATCATCCGGGTCCAGCCCTTGTTCACCAGCAAACAGGCCCACGGCACGATACAACGCACCGGTATCAATATAGCGATAGCCCAAGCGCTCGGCCAAGAGACGGCTCAGCGTGCTTTTGCCTGCTCCAGCTGGACCGTCAATGGCGATAATGAAGCCCCTTTTCATAACTTTCCCAGATTCACACCTGTGAGATCCTGAACCATGTGGTAAAAGCCAGGAAAAGAAATATCAACGCACTCCGGCTCTTGGATGACAACGCCCTCACCTGAGGCAAGCCCAGCAACAGTAAGAGCCATAGCTATGCGGTGATCTCCGTGGCTTTGCACCGTTCCCCCGCGGATACGCCCTTTTCCTTGAATCACCAGCCCGTCCAGCAGTTCTTCAACCTCAACACCGAGGGCCTCAAGCGCCGTTGCCAAAACGTGCAGCCGATCACTTTCCTTGACTCGTAGCTCTTGGGCACCACGAATGGCTGAGGTCCCTTGGGCAAAAGCCATAGCAATTGCGATGATCGGGAATTCATCAATGGCTCGGACAACGAGCGCAGCGTCAATCTCTGCCCCGTGGAGAGCGCTGGTACGAATCACAAGGTCACCAACGGGCTCACCACACACGTCTCGCTCGTTGTAGCTCTCAATCCAACCACCCATAGCCCGAAAGATTTCCAATGCTCCCGTCCGCGTGGGATTCAGCCCAACATCGCGCACGCAGAGCTCAGAGTTTGGGAGAAGCAGCGCAGCGCCCACAAAAAACGCGGCGGAAGAGAAATCGCCCGGCACGCGAACGTCCTGGGCGTGCAGAGGCGTCCCGCCTTCGACGGACACCGTCCGATCTTGCACTTGGAGCCGTCCGCCAAAGGCAGGCAAGAGTCGCTCAGTATGGTCACGAGAACGTTCGGGCTCGATGACCGTTGTCTGCCCCTCGGCTCGCAAGCCAGCCAAAAGAATAGCCGATTTCACTTGCGCGCTTGCAACCGGACTTTGATACGAGATGGCCTTCAGTGTCCCTTTCTGCCCCCCTTGCTGCCCATTGATACGCAGCGGTGCGCAGTGCTCTTCCCCTTCGCTCTCAATCGAGGCTCCCATCAGCCGCAATGGATCCGTCACCCGCCGCATCGGCCGCCGACGGAGCGATGCATCCCCGTCCAGGCGAGATGTAAAAGGACAGCCGGCTAGTATCCCGGAGAGGAGACGCATGGTGGTTCCGGAATTGCCGCAGTAGATAGCCTGGGTGGGGGCCTGTAATCCCTCCCAACCGCGACCGTTGACCACAACCGTCGTGTCCTGCCGGACAATATTGACCCCCAAGGACTGAAACGCTTTGATGGTACTCAGATTATCCTGACCAAGCGAACAGTTTTGGATACAGCTTTCTCCCTCAGCCAGTGCGGCAAACATGACGGCGCGGTGACTGATCGATTTATCGCCGGGCATGCGGATCTCACTCCGTACGCCATACTGGGCGGGAGGAATTGTGACGGCCGGGCTCATTTCCCCTCTCGCAAGCGGGTCAGCCGTTGACGTTCTTGGCGTGCCCGCTCAATGTCAGCGAACAGCGTGGCACCATCCCCCTCAGCCAGCGCAGCCTTCATTCGGGCTAAAGCAGTCTCAAAACTCGTCATAGCAACCAACAACGCCTCCCGGTTTGCCAGGCAAATATCACGCCACATTTCGATCGGACTTGCCGCCACACGGGTGAGATCGGCAAAAGCGCTTCCCGCATAGACCAAGGGATCAACCTTTTCTATCGGAGATTGCCGAGATTGAGAAAATTGGAGGAGTCCATTCATGACACTAAAGGCGATCAGATGCGGAAGATGGCTGACCTGGGCTAACACCCGGTCGTGGACCTGGGCGTCCATCTCTTCGACCCGCATGCCGACGCCTTCCCATAGAGCCCGTACCCGAGCAAGCGCAGTGCGGTCCGTCTTGTCAGTCGGGGTCAAGACACACACGCTGCCGTCAAAGAGGGTCTCAAAAGCTGCTGCTGCCCCGGCGTTCTCGGTTCCGGCAATAGGATGTGCGGCAACACATGGCAGAGACGGGGGTAAGAGGGCCTCCAGAGTTTCTAAAATCGGTGCTTTGACACTCCCCGCGTCCGTGACAATACAGCCTGACGGCAGATGGGGTAAAAACTGTTGTAGCACCGACCCGGTCGCCTCAACCGGGACCGCGAGAAGGATCAGATCCGTCCCCTGGGCCGCCTCAGCCGGATCAAAGGTATACGTATCGATGCTGCCGCGTTCGAGGGCGATCTTGAGATTGACCTCAGTGCGACCAAAACCAACGACCTGCTCAACCAGCCCACGCGCTTTGGCCGCAAGTCCCAGCGAGCCACCGATCAGGCCGACGCCCACAATGAGAAGACGCTTAAATAAGAATCCCATAGCTGTATCGTATAGGGACAGCGCGTACGTCGCGCCTACTGCCGAAGCTTCTCCATAGCAGTGATAAAGTATTCGTTTTCCTCAGGCAGGCCGACACTGACGCGGGCATAACCCGGATAGCCGTAACCTTCCATGGGCCGAATGATAATGCCCTGAGGTAAGAGCTGCTGCGAGACGCCGGCACCCACTTTGACCAGCAGAAAATTGCCCCAACTCGGTGCATACTCCAGGCCAAGACGATCAAGCTCGCGGCGCAGATAGGCCAGCCCGTACCGATTATTCTCCTGGGTGCGCCGAATATGATCGGCATCATCAAGCGCGGCCAGTGCCCCGACTTGGGCCAAGGCATTCACATTAAACGGCTGGCGAATGCGATTGAGCGCGTCTATCACTTCTGGTGATGAAATCCCATAGCCGACGCGGACCCCGGCCAGGCCGCAGATCTTTGAAAAGGTCCGCAACGTAATCAGCACCCGTTCCGCAGAATGATAGTCGAGCGAATTCGGATAGTCTGCATCCTCAACAAACTCAAAATAGGCTTCATCCACCACAATCACGACATCGTACGGAACTTTTTCAAGAAAGGCCCCCCAGTCCGCTCGGGTATAGATCGTCCCAGTTGGATTATTCGGATTATCAAGAAAAACTATCCGCGTATCGGACGTGATGGCATCGGCCATGGCGTCCAGATCAAAGGCAAACCCTTTGTGAGGAACAGTAATAGTGTGCCCACCTGCCGCATGCACGCACAAGTGGTAAATGGCAAACGCGTGCTCTGCCGCAACTATGGATTCGCCGACACGCAGGAAAGTCCGCACAATCATCTCAATCAACTCGTTCGAGCCGTTGCCTATGATAATCCGCGCACGGTCCAGACCGAATTTTTCGGCCAGCCGCTGCTTGAGATAGAACGCATCCCCATCCGGATAGAGATTGAGCTGCGGCAGTGCTGCAGTAATAGCCTCGACCGCTTTGGGTGATGGCCCAAGTGGATTCTCGTTTGAGGCAATCTTGACCGAGTTGCGAATCCCGTATTCCCGCTCAACCTCCTCAATGGGCTTCCCAGGCTGATACGGCGTCAGACTCAAGACCCAATCCGGCACATATTTTCGAATATCCATACCATGTCAGCGTTCTTGACCATGTCAGCGTTCTTGCGAAGCAGGCACAAAGGAGGCATACGAGCCCAGCACCTTGACAGATACACACCGCAATTTGATCTCGCGCAGTGCGTCTGCAATAGCTGTCTCGCTCGCGTGGCCCTCAATATCGATAAAAAAGACGTATTCCCAAGGCCTGCCCTTAAGCGGTCGTGACTCAATCCGCAACAGATTAATACTGTGATCGGCAAACGGTTTGAGCACCTGAAACAGCACCCCGGCTTCGTCACGGACGGAGAGCACCAGAGAGGTCTTATCGTCCCCCGTCAGCTCGCCCCGCTGTGGGCTACGGCTAAGGATAGCGAAGCGGGTATAGTTTGCGGCCTGATCTTGAATATCCGAATCTAACACATTGAGCCGATAGCGCTCTGCAGCCAATCGACCGGCAATCGCTGCCGCATGCGTATCGCTCCGGACCAGCTCGGCTGCGCGTGAGTTACTCGACGCCGCTTCTGTCGGAACGCCCGGTAAATGTGTTACCAGCCAGTCCTGACACTGGGCTAACGCTTGCGGGTGCGCCAGTACGCGTTCAATGCGCTCACGCTTTTTTGCTCGGCTCAGCAAACAGTGACGAATCTCCAGCGACCGCTCCGCAATAATATGCAGATTGGATTCGATAAAGAGATCCAGCGTGATTGCGACCGAGCCTTGACCGGAGTTCTCGACCGGGACCACGCCGTATGCAACCTGGCCGCTTTCGACTGCAGCAAAAATATGGGGAATGGTCGCCACAGGCACGAATTCGGCTTTGGACCCAAATTGCTCGCAGGCCGCCATATGCGCGTAACTCGCCTCTGGCCCAAGGTAGGCGACACGCAACGATTGTTCGAGGGCACGCGAGGCCGAGATAATCTCCCGGTACACGGCTTGGACAGATTCATCCGGCAGCGGACCCGTGTTAAGCTCGGCCAAGCGCGCGAAAATGGCCCGTTCCCGACTCGGTACATACGCAGCGCGCTGCTTCTTGCCTTTCTGATTTCCGATCTGCTGGGCGAGACGCGCGCGGCGGTTCAGTAAGATCAGGACTTGCGCATCGATACGATCAATTTTGTCTCTGAGCGTATCCAGTGCAGGGGAGGGACGTTTTGGCGCCACACAGCGTTTCTTACTATGATTCACCCAGCCAG
Source organism: uncultured Binatia bacterium (SeqCode) (assembly GCA_963581605.1). Classification (GTDB taxonomy): domain Bacteria; phylum Desulfobacterota; class Binatia; order Bin18; family Bin18; genus Bin18. Next base: position 2,406 of record CAUZQN010000009.1, on the reverse strand, counting down.
TCTATGCCGAGGCTGGTCTGGCAAAGGCCAGTCTGTATTAGCCGGCTGCATTGACGTTCCTGGTTCCATCGACACTCCTGGCTTCGTTATTATCCTCTTCCCCACTTTCGACAATACCCACTTCTCCCATCCGGCGAAACTTGGCGTAACGCTGCTCCATCAGCTCTTCAATCGACAATCCGCTCACTGCCTGGAGATGCTGCGCGATTGCTGTTCCAACGGCGGCAATGGCGGCTTGGGCGTCCCTATGCGCTCCGCCTCTCGGCTCCGCAACGATCTCATCAATCACGCCCAAAGGCAGCAGGTTGGGTGCAGTCACCTTGAGCGCTTCGGCTGCCCAGGCCGAGCGTTCTGGCGTACGTTCTCCATACAGAATGGCCGCGCAGCCCTCCGGAGTGATGACCGAATAACACGCATTTTCTTGCATCAACACACGGTCCCCCACGCCTAAGGCCAGCGCACCACCACTGCCGCCTTCTCCAATGACGGTGACAATAATAGGGGTTTGGAGGCCGGCCATCTCCTGGATATTCTTGGCAATTGCTTCCGCCTGGCCGCGCTCCTCAGCCTCCACTCCCGGATAGGCCCCTTGTGTATCAATAAAGGTAAGGACCGGCCGCTGAAAGCGTTCGGCTAAATGGAAGAGCCGCAGCGCCTTACGATACCCCTCAGGCCGAGGCATACCAAAATTTCGGTGGACTTTCTCTGCAACGGTTTTTCCGCGCTGATGACCGACCACCACAACCGGGGTCCCCCGAAAACGAGCCAGACCACCGACAATAGCCGGGTCATCGGCAAACACGCGGTCACCATGCAACTCAACGAACTCTGAGCACAAGGCCTTGATATAGCCGAGCGTATACGGCCGGTCCGTGTGTCGCGCGAGCTGCACACGTTGCCATGACGAAAGCGAGCCAAACAGTTTGGACTCATGTTGGCGGAGCTGTTCCTCTAGCTTCGCCAGCTCCGCCTGCTGCTCTGCCGACCGGGTTTCCACCTGGATGAGTTTGTAAACCTGCTTGTCCAGCTCTTCTAATGGTTTCTCAAAATCGAGATAGGTTGTCTGCACAGCTAGTCCTTAACTAAAGCGTACAATATATCACGTACATATAAATTTTGAATTCCCAAACCCTTTTTCCACTTTACTCAGTACGTCTTCCGTTCGTTGTCGTTTCATCAAGAAGCTCCAAAAAATTCTTTGACCGCTGTATCGATCTCCCGGACTTGGCTGGGCGAGACCCACCGTACCCCAGGTTCGGTGCGAAACCAGGTCAACTGCCGCTTTGCGAGTCGGCGGGTTTCTTTGGCCATCTGAGCAACTGCCTCGTCGAGCGTATAGTGTCCGTTGAGCATGTGCCCGACCTGCGCATAGCCAATTGTGTGCAACACAGGAAGATTGACACCATACCCCATATCCCAGACCCGGCGCACCTCGTCAACAAGACCGGCGCGGATCATAGCGTGACAGCGCTGTTCAATCCGCTGGGCTAACGTCCCCCGCTCCATCGCTAAAGCAAGTATCAGGGTGGAAAACGGGCGCTCCTGAAAACCATGCTCCCGTTGCCAGACGCTGATGGGCTTGCCACTCAGCAGCCACACCTCCAAAGCACGGATCAGCCGTAGCGTGTCATTCGGATGCAAACGCTGCGCTGCATCCGAATCAATCTTCCGGAGCCATGCATGCAGGAATCCCCGCCCCTGCTCTTTCTCCTGTGCCTCAAGACGCCTGCGCAACGGTGGATCTGCCTGCGGTCCGGAAAACAACCCCCGTGTCAGCGTACGGATATATAAACCCGTTCCCCCGACCACGAATACGCGTTTGCCGCGTTGGATAATGTCATGAACGGCCTCATGCGCCAGAGTCCGATAACGGGCAGTGTCAAACTGCGCGTCGGGGTTGACGACATCGATGATATGATGGGGAATCTGCGCTTGTTCATGAACCGTAGGTTTGGCCGTTCCAATGTCCAAGTAACGATATACTTGGCGCGAGTCAGCGCTCACAATCTCGGCGTTGTAACGTGTCGCCAACTCGAACGCGAGTGCGGTTTTTCCGGTAGCGGTTGGTCCGGCGATAACAATGAGCTGCGGCTTGCCCATACATTGGTGCTAACGTGTGAGACTCACAGGGAAAAGTACAGGCGAGCCGGCGGGACAGGGCCGGGCCAGTCACTATTCCCCTCTTTCATCTGCATGCTTTCATCTGCATGCTTTCATCTGCATGCTTTCATCTGTTATGACTACGCTTCCAGACCGAGCGCAGCCAGTACGCCGAGAGCGTGTAAGGCCTGATAGGTGTGGGTGGCAGTTGGTTCGGAGGCAAACAGCTTCAGATCTTCAACGGAATCGATGTCAAACGCAATACGGGGCGCTTCGATCACGCGACAGGCCAGACCATCTTTCCGG
>CAUZQN010000008.1:0-14218 GCA_963581605.1 uncultured Binatia bacterium (SeqCode) | reverse complement strand
TGGATGCGGCAGCGGTGTGCACGAGCGCCGTATGCCCTTCCATGCGCATGGTTTCCACCATCCCCAGTACGGTCAGCGGATTAACGAAACAGGATGCCGCCTCGACCGGCGTCGTCCCGTCCGGCATGACCAGGCATTGATCGGCCTTCGCGATCCGGTACTCGGCATACATCGCACCACCCATGACCGCGACGGTCTTGCCTGTCAGAGCCTGGGCCGCTGCGGTTGTGCCAGCCTTTTCCACGATGCCGGCTCCCTCAATGCCAAGCGTCACAGGCTTACCCACTCTAGCTGCGGCCGCCTGCATCAGGTTCGCCGGCACCGTGGCGATGACCATCGGATTGTCCGGGCTGCCTGCCGCCTGTGCCGTCGACATATCGGCAGGGCCGAACATCGCACCCAGATCAGACGGGTTGATGGGAGAGGCCTCCACTCGAATGAGTACTTCGTCGTCCGCCGGTTCCGGTCTGTCCACGGCCGCAATCGCTAGTTCGAGTTTACCCTCACTGCTGAGCGTCGATACCAGTTGCCGCATTGTCCCACTCATAATCGTCTCCTATCTTTCGCCTGGGTCAGGTATCCAATTAATCGTTGCCCTTTATCTCAGAGGATGCACTAGCGGACATCGGCTACTCCAATGTATATCCCGACGCCTGAGCGTCGACCTCCGCCTGAGCGTCGACCTCCGCCAACCACCGCTGTAGTTTTGCTACGGCAGCCACCGCATCCACGGCCAGGCGTTGCGCAAGTTCCCCATCGACTTCACCTCCCGCATCCGACGCGTTGAGAAAATCCAAGCGCGAATGCTCCAGCCAGGCTTGCAGCTCTGCATCTTGCGCCCATCGCCCTGCATTCAGCAAATTTCCGAGGGCCGTCCGCAGGTAGTCAAGAGGAGTATCGGGGTGTGGGACCGGCGTACACAGCTCGTTCTTCAGTGCTTCCCCGTCATACGCCGCTTCGACGTGACCGATGAAAGCGGCACTGAAGACCTGTTGGCACATCCGAAGCGATTGCAGGGTAATGTCGCGTCCAGCGAACACAGACGTCGCAGGCCGTCGCTCCAATCCATCTGCGGTGCAATCGATATGGAGGGTGCTAGGGCTGGTCGGGGCAGTCCCGTGATCCAACACAATGCTATTTGCTTCGATACGTTGGACATGACCGCTACGGATGATGGTGTTGATCTTGCGCAGCTGCTCAAGTTCGGCCTGGGTGACCGTGGCACAGCGCCACATCGTAGGCTGCCTGGTCTCGTCTAAGCGTAATAACAACCCACGGGCGCTCAGATTCGCGAAGAACTCGTCGATGGACTTTGATTCGGCGATCGTGTCAAATATCTCGCCCTTCCAGCGGCCTAGAGTCCGCTCAAACATCTGCCCGCCCTGAATGTCGGCACGATCGAACAGCCACGCATCACGCGGCATGACCCAGGCGATCTGGTCCGGCGCCACGCTATTTTTCAACAAAAACAGACAGGCATCCATCCCGGTCTTGCCGGCGCCGATGACCATATACCGATCCCAGGTTCCTGGCAGCCGAGGCAGTACATTCAGCGGAACGCACGTCGCCCCCTCGGCGACCTCGTACGCAGGCGGCCGCATGGAAGGCACCATCACATTCATATAGGTGGCATCCACAACCTTGTTCGCCACCACGTCATACTCCGCATCCGATATCAGCGAGACAAAGTGTTGGTCGTCCTGATACTCGCACATCGGGAAATATCGGACGCGCCCCGAGGGCAGAAACTGTTGCTGCATGACTTGATCGAAATAGGCGCACACTTCCCCGTTGGTCGCCAGTTCGTACAGGCCCTTATTCCATCCCGTCGCATCGATGGTGTCGCTGCCGAGCGTCTTCGAATTGACTCCATAGAACGAGGACGGCTGATGCAGGCGCACGAACGGATACGCGCAATTCCAATGCCCGCCTGGTTGATGCTGGCGATCCACCAGCATCACGGTCGCATCGGTCTCGGTCATGAGCACATCGGTGAACGCCATCCCCATGGCGCCACCCCCGATGACCAGATAATCTGCTTCCAGTTTTTTGCCGCTCATGCTCGAACTCCTCCATCACGGACGATTTTTAAGACCGGTCATCCCACCATACCGACGTCCAATGCCGCAATCTACAGCGAACAGGCGAAGCCGGTAATGTCGCGAATCGTGGCCGCATACACTTCCGGGAGAGCCTTGCGAAACATGAGATCGCCCGCATGGCTCGTGCCGTTGACGGTTCGGCTGTACACGCTCACACCGGCTGCCATGAGCATGTGATAATACTTCAGCCCCTCGTCTCGTAAGGGATCCAACTCGTTGACGGAGATCACGTGTGGGGGCAGACCTTGCAAGTCATCGTTGCTGGCCCAGTAGGGCCAACACAGCGGGTTGGTGTCGTTCTCGTGCTCCGGGTCATAGACCGAGGCGATCACGGCGGACGCGCCACCGTTGAGCAGGTAGTCATCGTTTTCGTATAGGGAGGGCAGCTCTGTGAGCTTCTTCCGCCACGCATTCGAGATGAAGGGACACAGGGCATACACCCCATCAATCTGATTCAGTTTGCCGTCCTGCTTGGCCTTTAAGGCGGTCGCTAGGGTGAGGTTGCCGCCCCCGGACTCACCAGAGACGATAATGCTGGACACCCCGAGCGTTGCCTTCTGGTCGTATATCCACTGCAGCCCGGTCATGCAATCATTGAGGCCAGCCGGGAACGGATGGTTGCCCAGCTTGCCCCCGCCGTTGCGGAACTCTACCCCCACCACCAGCATACCCTGGGCACACAGCTCGTCGCGCCAGCGTTTATACGCGGTACCAGCCGCCTCCAGTAAGACCATGCCACCCCCGTGGATATGATACACACACGGGACCGCAGCCGCAGCGTTCGTGGGCGTGTGGATGTACAAATTGATGGGATTCTCATCCACGCCTAGGATGACCTCGGTCCGCCGCTCCACATTTTCAATCGGCGGAAGGTCTGTGAACAACGCGTCGAATACGCTTTCAAAGCCGCGCTCGGCGGCTGCGACGTGGGCGAGCCGTTCCTCCAGGGTCGAGTCGGCCTGCACCGATATGGGAGCGGGGGCCTCATCCAAGCCAAACGGAGCCAGGGCGGTGAGAATACGTGGGTCGGTCCGCGGATCGGTCCTCAAGACCCGCTGGGGATCGGCGAGGCGGCCCGGCAGCAGGGGTTGCTCATGGTCGGAGTTGCTTGGTCTGGATGTTGTCATGATGTCTCCTTTCATCTGGTTCCTAATGAGGGTGACATACCTGCATGCCTCGTGGCATGGAATACCGGTATGTGTCACCACCAGTTGTGTCGTGAAGTTACTCTCAAGTTATCGGGACGCTTGTACCGCAGTCGCTCTCTATGTCGTAACGAAGGCATGCCCTCGCGTACCATGAGTCTGTAGAGAAATCAGCGTTTCCCGCACGAAATCATTGCCCATGCCGTGTGGCCCTACCATCGCTTCGAAACTATACATGCCGGAGCCAGGTTGATACTAGAGGTGAAATTCCGACCCGGTTTGGGGAAGACATCTACGGACTACCCCAACTATGACAAGATCATTACGGCCCTGTCCAAGGAGACCTTCGAGTCCCAACGTGAGAAGGGGCGGCTTGGATTGGCACGCCCGATGCCATAGTCCAGCAGATCACAGACTATCATCAGCGTGTCGGTGGGTTCGAGATTGTCGTACGACGGCGCACGCTTTTAATGAGACGCTGTCTGGAAAGTGGAAAGGATGTGTCATTGCGAGGAGCTGTGGGCGACGAAGCAATCTCTTTTCACGCCACAGATTGCGTCGCTTAGCTCGCAATGACGTTTCGGTGAGTTTCCAAACACCTTCTAAACGCTTGCATGTGCACCAGGTTGAGAAATAAATGAGGGAACCCGCTAGGGCTTCACTTCTCTCGCGACTGATTCCACCTGCCCCATCACGCGCAGCAGATTCTCACCCAGGATCTTACGGACCGCTTCCTCCGAATGACCCCGAGCCAGGAGCCCGGCCGTCAGGCGCGGCAGCTGGGCCACGTCATCCATGTCTCGGGGCATGCTGGGCACACCGTCCCAGTCCGCACCGATCCCGACGTGATCAATACCAGCCACACGAATGGCGTGATCGAAATGGTCGAGCAGGACGTCCAGACTCGTCTGGGGCACGGGGTGCGCGGCGAAGTGCGCGCGTCGCGCCTGACCGAGCGCGGCGTCGCCCTCCCCGTGCTCGGCTTTCATCGCCTCAAAGGCCGACTTCCATGTATCGAAGTAGGCCGTCGTCGCGCGACTAGCTTCCTCGTCGATGTAGGCGGGATAGAAGTTGATCATGATGACGCCGCCGTTCTCGGCCAGTGCGCGCAGTAGGTCGTCGTTCACGTTGCGGATGTGGTCGGCGACCGCACGACAGGAAGAGTGAGACGCGATCACCGGGGCGCGGCTCACCCGCAAGACATCGGAGAAGGTCTCATCCGACACGTGCGAGACGTCGACCATCATGCCGAGCCGGTTCATCTCCAGCACAACTTGCTCGCCGAACTCTGTCAGCCCGCCATGGACGGGCTCCGGTAGCGTAGAGGTTCCCGAGGAGTCGGCCCAGTTGGTGTGGAACGAGTGGGTGAGGGTCATGTAGCGTACCCCCAGGCGATAGAAGGTGCGCAGGACGGCCAAATTGTCCTCTATCATATGGCCGCCTTCGACACCCATCAGGCTGGCCAGCTTCCCCGCCGCGACTAAGGCGCGGATCTCGGCCACGGTCGTCGCGAGTCCGATCTCTGCCGGGTAGCGCTCGACCAGCCGGTGGACCGCGTCGATGCGCTCGAGTGCAATGCGTATGGCCTCGCCCGGCACCTCGGATTTGCCGGTATAGATCGACCAAAACTGGACGTCCAGACCGCCCTCGCGGATCCGAGGCAAATCCATATGCGAGTCGCTCTGCGGATGCCGCTGGCTGAAATCCCAGTCGTCCCGCTGGAAGCGAGGCGTGGTATCCGAGTGGGTGTCGATCACGATCGCGTCGCGATGGATGCGCGTCGCACGCTCCTGCGGGGATTCCTCTTGAATGGAAGTCTGGTAGCCACTGGCGAGCCAGAAAAGGGAGAGAGCTGCGAAAAGGAGGAGACGCCGTGAGGGATTCATTTCTTGATGCACGTCTTTCGCGTCCGCTGTGTCAAACCCTACAGTGAACAAGCTGTCGATCGGGGCGAGCAGGTCGCCGTCTTCTGTTGCCTTCCGCGACTACATCGACACGGCCGTCGTCAGAATAAGGCGAGAATCTTCAAGCGCCTCATTGCGGTAATGGATAATGGCCTTATACTCTGCGCTCTGGACCAGGGAGGGAAACGCGGCGCGATTCGGATACTCCGCCAACACCACCAAATCCCACTGCTCGGGTCCGATGACGCTCACTTGCTCGGCTCCGGCGTACATCAACCGGACCCCCACTTTCTCCCCCAACGGGCGGGCATGCTCCATATACTTCTCAAACGACGCCCGACCGGCTTCCCCTTTGAAGCGCAGGAGATTCAACATGACAACGGGTCCTTCGTGTGGCAGGTTCGCGACCGCCTCCAGCTTCTCGTCCAAGAGTTCGATATGGGCCATAGGTGCGTCTCCTTTCCTCGGTCTCTCCATACCAAACCGTGGCGGCAGGGAAAAGGAGTTGGCTAGGGGCCTCGCCCCGGCGGCCCGCAATGACACGGACGGCGAGCACGCCACATGCTGCTACGATAATTGGTCGAGGAGTGCTTTGACGTCCTTCAAATCCGCCGTGTCAAAGCCTTCGGTGAACCAATCATAGACGGGGGCGAGCAGGGCGCGGGCTTCGGTTTGCTTCCCCTGCCGCTGCCACAGCCGGGCGAGACTGGTGGCGGCGCGCAGTTCTAGTGATTTGGCTTTTTGGTCTCTCGCCACCCCAAGCGCTGTCTGGAAACATGCCCCGGCCTGAGGATGCTCACGCGATTGCCGCAGCAAGAGCTCTCCTTTGAGCCGATAGAGCTCTGCTTCCAAAAAATGAAACCCAGTCGCTGCCACATCATTGAGGGCTTCCTCCGCCAACGAGAGACCCTCTTCTATGCGTCCCGCTTTGAGATACCCCTCAACCTGTGAGGCAGCAAGCCACACTTTCGGCACCATGGCCATCCCGATGGAGCGGAGGATGTCAGAGGCTCGGCGCATGTGCTCGGTCCCCTCATCTGCCTGTCCCAATTCAACTAAGGTCCGCCCTTGCAATGCCGTTGCCATCCCAACGTACATGACAGACTCCTGCTCCTGAGCGACCCGCAGTGCTTCCTCATTCAGCTCTAACGCCGTCGCGCCTTCCCTCCGGAAGAGATGACATTCAACCGCGCAATCCAAAGCAAACGCCTGACTGGGCGGATGGGGCAGCTGCTGTGCAAGGGCAATCGCCTCATACGCTTTGCCCAGGGCCTGGTCGGGATATCCTAGAAACCATAAGTCGTGAGCAAGACGGGACAGGCATTCCACGCCGGGGTCATTGCGGTATAGGACCACCAAGGAATGATGCTGCGAGGAGTCATACACTGCCGTCCCGTGTTCGAGATGGGCGCGCGACGCCGCAAACGTACCCGCGAAGTAAAAGTTTCTCCCTTGCGCGAGATAGGCTACTAAGAGGAGGGATGGGTCTTGGACTCGCTGGGCTATGTTTAAGCACTGTTGCCCGAGCTCGGTTGCCCGCTGCATCTCCCCTCTTATCATATGAAACGACCCCATACCCCACAGGACGGGAAAGAGTTCGGGTGTCTCGCCCATCTTCTGGCAGAGCTCTTGAGCGGCCGCATATATATCGTCGATGCCCGGAGCGGCAAAACCCTGTCTGGCGGTGAGTGACCCCGCTAGAGCAATTTGGAGGGACAGCTCCTGCTGATTGCGCTCAGGAGTGTCAGGGAATTGCTGGAGCAACTTCAATCCTTGGGTCAGGAGATTGCGCGCTTCATGATGGGCCGAGCGCTGTATAGCTTTTTGGCCGGCCGTTTGCCAATACGAAATGGCCTGTTCTGCCAGGCTCGCTTCCGTATGTGATGCGCCAGCAGTTCGGGGTGCGCTGCCACCGTCTCGGCATGCTGCTGCTCTAGTACGGTCGCCGTCTGGGCATGGAACTGTTGACGTTGGCTTTTGAGGAGCGATGCATACGCGGCATCTTGCAGCAGGGCATGCTTGAACGTGTAGGTAGCGTCAGGCGGCACGCCGCGTTGAAACAAGATGTCCGCTGTACTCAATTGGCCCAGTCCCTCCTGTGACTTCGGATCGTCCATTCGGGACACGGCGTGAATGAGGTCGTAGGTGAACTCCCGGCCTAACACCGCGCCGATTTGGGCCAGTTCGCGGACCGGGGCAAGCCGGTCAAGCCGGGCGGCAAACGAGTCTTGCAGGGATGATAGGATAGCCATTTCCGGCAGCGGACCAGTTAATTCGTAGTGCCCGTCCGTTTCTGTCAGCAGGCCGGATTCGACTAGTGCACGACAGCGGAAGACTCCAGACCATGGGCTAAGCGGCCAGCGGCTTGCCTTGATAAGTCCATTTGAAGGGCTTAGCCATCGTGGCATTGAAATAGGCGACAATACTCCCCTCATAGCGCCGCAGCAGATAACAGGCCATGCCTAAGCTGCCGAAATAGGGGAAGGGCGGATGGGGGTTGAGACGCAGCGCCTGCTGCAGCACGCCCAGAGCCTCTTTTGGTTTGTCCTGATAGCTCAGAATTAACCCGAGCCAGACATAGCCATCCGCAAGGTTAGAATTCAGGGCAATGGCCCGTTCGCCCTCGGCAAGGGCCTGCTCGGGCTGCTTGCTCAGCGCATAGAGAACACCCGATATCCCGTGCGCCTCGGGCAGCGCATCATCCTGGGAGCAAGCGCGTTGCGCTTGCTCCCAGGCCTGCGCCAACACTTGCGGGCTCGGATTCCAAAATAGCCACTCAAAACAGTGAGCAAGTCCCAGGAATGCGGCAGCGGCGGCATAGTCGGGGTCGAGTGCCAGGGCGTGTGTAAATGACCGCCGTGCTTGTGTGTTCGCGCTTTGGTGAATTGCCACACCTGTGTCGTTCCGCGCAAGAAGTAGTCATAGACTTCCAGGTTGCCCGTCGGGATGAGCCCCACCTAGCCTTGTTCGTGTGCTGTGAGCTTCACCTCCAGCGCCCGCACGACCCTTTGTCTCACATCGTCTTGCAGGGCAAAGATGTCCGTCAGCTCCCGGTCATAGCGCTCGGCCCAGACATGCCCACCTGTGGCCGCCTCAATCAACTGCACGTTGATGCGCACGCGGTAGCCGGCTTTGCGCACACTGCTCTCTAAGACATGACTGACGCCCAAGGCCCGCCCGACTTCGGGGATGTTGATGGTCTGGCCTTTGTAGGCGAAGACCGAATTGCGGGCGATGACGAACAGGCCGGAGATTTTGGACAGGTCGGTGATGATGTCATCCGTCAGCCCGTCGCCGAAGTATTCCTGCTCGGGGTCATTGCTCATATTGGTGAAGGGCAGGACGGCAATGGATGGCTTGTCTGGTAAGGGCAGCTCGGCCGGCTGCTCTGCGCTTATCAGAGGCGTGGTAGGCTCGGTCTCCAGCCCGACTTTGTAGACGCGCACGGGGTCAGCGATATTCTTGACGCTCTGTTCGCCCTGATAGGCAAACACAAAGGCCAGCTTATTCTTGACCCGCATGTGAACGGCTTCCGAGATGCAAATCCCACCACCGTCAGCGAGGCTTTCCAAGCGTGCCGCGGTGTTCACCCCATCGCCGTAGAGACGGCCCTCATCCGTAATGACATCGCCCACGTTGAGCCCGATGCGAAACTCCATCTGACGATGCACTTCCAGCTCGCCGTTGCGGCTCTTGAGCTGCTGTTGAATTGCGACCGCACTCTTGACGGCATCGACCGCACTGGCAAACTCGGCCAACATGTTGTCCCCGGGTGAATCGACCACCCGACCATGGTGCTGCTAAACGTGAGTGGTGATGACTTCCCGATAGGTTTTGAGCGTGCGTATGGTGGCTTCTTCGTCGTCGCCCATGAGACGACTATAACCTTTGACATCGGCGCTGAAGATCGCCGCGAGCTTGCGTTCCATACACTTGCCTTTCCGGCATTGATTGTCCGTGGCCGATGGGGCTTTGTCAAAGGGTGCAACCGCAGGGGAGCAGGCTGCGGGGTTTTCTCACAAGTCATACGGCGGAAGGGGCGCGTTTGGGCTGCTGAGCGTAGGCTGGTTGTCAGGCACATGTGGCACAGCATTAGAGAAAGACTATGCGAAAACACGAGGTTAAAGAGCGCAACAGCCGAGTCGGCAACGGATGACCTTTTGACACGAAATGGGAAAATCACTATATACAGATGAAGCTCTGACATTGACATGAGGTGGGACCTACAGCGTTGACTAGACCAGCAATCGACACGCGAGTTTGTGTAGATCTCCGAGGAACGTTTTCTGTTGGGCTATTCTCGTGAGCCCCCGTTTTCCATTATCGTAAAGCTTTTGATTTGAACTGAACCGCTGATCGCGAGCGGGTGCGAGACGCAGGGTATGAGCGCCTGTTCTGAGCTATTAGGGTGTGTACCGAATGAGCATGCTGACGAAGAGTGAAACAAGGGAGGCGCGAACGCCTCCCGCACCAGGCTTGGCTGCCGATACTGTGGTGGGCGTTGAGAATCGCGCCTCGTCTGTCTCACGTGGCTCAAATGGCCCAACTGGTCAAACTGGCCAAACCGTAGTGGAGGAGACCAGAGACCTGTACGGCATTCAGAACTGGGGTCGTGAGTATTTTGACGTGAATGCGAGCGGTGAAGTCGTGTGTACCTTTGCCACGTCCCGGAGCCCGTCAAGTACGCTCAAGGGCATTATTACCGACCTTGACCAGGATGGGATATCAACCCCCATCGTCCTGCGTTTCCCGCAAATTATCGACTATCAGCTGCAGAAGCTGACTGGCGCCTTCCACGCCGCCATCAAGGAGTTTGCCTACAAGCGAGAATATATCCCGGCTTACCCGCTTAAGGTCAATCAGAAGAAAGAGGTCGTGCAGGACGTCTTGCGCTTCGGCGATCGATATCGTGTTGGTCTGGAAGTGGGCAGTAAAGCTGAACTCATGGTCGCACTGGCGCTGACCCACCATCCGGAATCGCCGATTATTTGCAATGGAGTGAAGGACGAAAGCTATCTCAAACTGGCGTTTATAGGCAAGCATATTGGCAAGCGGGTGTTTCTTGTACTAGAGAGCTTGTTTGAGCTGCGCGCCCTGCTTGAACTGAGTCAACGCCTGGCGATTCGGCCTTTGATAGGTCTGCGGCTGAAGCTGTCTGCTCGGGGCAGTGGGAAATGGGAGAAGTCGAGTGGTGATCTGTCCAAGTTCGGGTTCACGACGACGGATCTCTTGAAATGTGTCCATCTTCTGCAAGAAGCTGAAATGACCGACTGTCTGAGTCTGTTGCATTTCCATATTGGTTCGCAGGTTACGGACATAAGGCGGGTCAAATCTGCGGTCAAAGAGGCAGCCCGGACGTACGCCAAGCTGCGTCAGATGTGCCCGCAGCTCGACTATCTCGACGTCGGCGGAGGTCTTGGCGTCGATTACGATGGTTCGCGGACGGCGTCTGAGTCGAGTCTAAATTATTCTGTCGAGGAATATGCCAACGACATCATTTACTCGATCAAGGAGGTGTGCGAGAGCGAAGAGATCGAAGAGCCCACGGTGATTACCGAAACTGGGCGTATGATAGCCGCTCCACACGCCATGCTTGTTTTCAATGCGGTCGATGAAATCGCGCTGGCGAACGGCCCGATAGACGTGCAGGACCCGAAGAGCAAGCCCGAAGTCATTCAAGAGATGTACGACATCTATACAGGGACGAATGCCAAGAACTACCGCGAGTATTACCACGATATCCTTGAGCAGCGCGAAGAGATGTTTTCTTTATTCAACCTGGGTTATCTGTCGCTTGAAGATCGAGGGCTGGGTCAGGAACTGTTTTGGGGTACGTGTGAACGCGCGCTGAAATTTGCCCAGGCGGTGAAGCATATGCCCGAGGAATTTGAAGATCTGGAACAACGCCTGGCACACAAGTTTATTTGTAACTTCTCGGTTTTTCAGTCCATTCCGGATGCGTGGGCGCTAGAGCAGCTTTTCCCCATCATGCCGATTCATCGACTCAACGAGATCCCCGACCGCAAAGGCTATTTGGCAGATCTGACCTGCGACTCGGACGGCAAAATCGATAATTTTGTCGACCAACGAGACATCAAGGAATATTTGGAATTACACGCCCTCAACGGAGAACCGTATTATCTCGGCGTATTTTTGACCGGTGCGTATCAAGACGTTATGGGCGACTACCATAATCTCTTTGGCCACGTGCATGATGTTTCGGTCGTTGTGGATGAAAACGGCATCCTGCAGATTGCCAGCATTACTCCGGGCCATACGGTCGAAGACGTGCTGAGCGTGTTCCGGTACGGGCGAGAAGAGCTGTTGGCGGAGTTCCGCTGCCGAGTGAGCGAAGGCGCTGCACGGCATGAGCAGAGTGAGCAGGGTGAAATTGTTGCCGAATGGGAGCAGGAACTGCTGCGTGAATACGAGGCGGTCTTGGGTAGCTATACCTATCTGACGTCTGAAAAGTGACCCAACCCCTATTCCTATGGCCCAAATCCTTGATGGTAACGATCCGCGTTCAATCAGCCGGGCAGGCGCACGGCTCAAAGCCGGAGATATCGTTGCCTTCCCAACTGAGACCGTCTATGGCCTTGGGGCAAATGCCCTGAATAAAAAGGCCGTCGCTCATGTCTTTGCGGTGAAAAATCGTCCTTCTTTTGATCCGCTCATTGTTCATGTTGTGGACAGAGCCGCCGTCTCTTCTTATGTGAGTAAGATTGACGAACGCGCCACGAGACTCATGGACCGCTTCTGGCCTGGTCCGCTGACGCTCGTCCTGCCAAAACAGCCCATCGTTCCCGATATTGTGACCGCCGGACTTGGGACAGTTGCCCTGCGTATGCCCGCTCATCCAGTTGCCCTGGCCTTACTGCGCGCAGTCGATTTTCCTATTGCTGCTCCTAGCGCCAACCCCTTTGGGTATGTCAGTCCGACGACGGCCGCTCATGTGCAAGGCAGACTCGGAGATGCGATTGAAGTCATCATCGATGGCGGGCCGTGTACTATTGGGTTGGAATCAACCGTGTGTACGCTGACTGAAGATCAGGCGGTTTTGTTACGACCTGGCGGTGTGACGGTTGAGCAAATCGAAGCGGTGATTGGGCCGGTTCAGATTGGGGACTCGGCGAGAGCCGATACACGTTCGCCGGGGACTTTGCTTTCGCATTACGCTCCAAGAGTTCCGGTGACCCTGCTTGCTCTTGGGGAGCCGTTGCCTCAGCCGGATCATCATGAACACGTTGGACTGCTGTGCCTTGCCCCGCGATCTGAGGCCAGAGGCTATACTCAGGTTGAGTCCCTATCGAAAGATGGAGACCTGCTTGAAGCCGCAGCAAATTTGTTTGCTGCACTGCGTCGGTTAGATGGATACAGTCTGGATCGAGTGATCATCGAATCAGTGCCAGAAATCGGCATCGGGCGAGCCATTATGGATCGACTACGCCGAGCGGCGACCCGTCGCTGGACGACATCTTGATTCTTGATAGTCGAGGGTTTAGTTTATGTAGTTATGTTACTACATAAGGAGGGTAGGCGATGAAATCTGTTGGCCTCCGAGAAATCAATCAGGCATTCTCTCATTACATGAAAATCGTCAAGGCTGGGGAAGACGTGCTCATCACTGAGCGTGGACGCCCAATAGCCGTCATTAAACCTGTTGCTCCTGAAACGGATACAGCTACGAAAATCCTGCATTTGGAGGCCGATGGACTTCTCGCTCCTCCGTGCAAAGAAGGACGACCGAAAAATCATCCGCCCATTTCTCTTTCAGGACAAAGCCTAGCTCAGACGGTTTCCGATATGCGAGACGAACGGTAATTTTTTCATGAAGCCCTGGGCGTATTTTGACACGAGCGTGATTGTCAAACTGTATGTGGCAGAGGGTGCCACCCTAGAGGCCAAGGGCTTGGTTCGGAAACACAGCCTGCTCTCTTCTGTGTTGCTGCCTCTTGAAGTCACCGCTGCCCTGGCGCGACGGAGGGCAGCGGGAGAGGTGACACCTGGAGACTTTTCAACAGCCTTGGGGCATTTCCAGGAAGATCAGCAATTCTTTGAATGGGTGGAACTCGCTCGGGGTGTTCGTCAACGGGTAGAAGCTCTCCTGCAGGTCCATGCCATACGGACGCTGGATGCGATTCACATTGCCTCAGCCCTGCTCTTTAAAGAGCGCGTTGAGATTGCCATGTTGCCCTTTATCACCGGAGATAAGAGACAGTTCCTAGCCGCTCAGACCCTCGGTTTAGAAACTCTTTGGGTGGGGGAGTAACCGGACAAGGCCGTCCCTGCCTGTGGCCCGGTTCGCCTGCGTTCCGTTCTGTAATGCCCCCTTGTAGGGGCGGTTCATGAACCGCCCGGGACGCATGCTGCGCCCTTGTCTAGCGCAGGTGGGGCAGGACGTCGGCTGCAAAGCGCTGCATAGAACCACGCGACATAGCGCGATCCATGCCGGGGAAGTGGAAGAACAGGACGAGTTCATCCATGCCCGCCTCAGCTTCAAAAGCCTTGATCTGGTCAAGCACCTTTTGGGACGGTCCAGTGAAGAAATTACTCAGGTCACGAAATCCATCTGACGTATTGCTACGGTCTTCTGGTTTGTCATTCGCATCATGCATCCACTTGGCGTAATGCTCGATCTGGTAGTTCACGTGTGGCCAGACTGTGTCTAACTCGCTGTCATCCTTGTCGGTTACATAACATGAACGCAGAATCCGGACCTGGCCAGGTTCGCGGCCGAGGTCAGTACAGGCCGTGCGGTAGATATCAATATCCTCGATATTCCCGATGGGCAGGAAATGACATCCCATTCGCGCGACTCGTTGGATCCCTTTTATACTCCGTGCTCCGGCCATCAACGGCGGCCCGCCAGACTGGGCTGGTGATGGCGTGACTGTAATGTCGGTGTAGTGCCAATACTTGCCCGCATGAGAAAACGTTTCCCCAGACCACGACTTGCGGAGGATGTCGATGCCTTCGGTCAGGGCCTGGCCTCGACGCTTGTGATCTTTTTCAAAGCCGGTAAACTCTCCCACCCGATAACCCTGTCCCAGGCCAAGAATGAGTCGTC
>CAUZQN010000007.1:0-14321 GCA_963581605.1 uncultured Binatia bacterium (SeqCode) | reverse complement strand
ATGCATGAAACCGTGCGATTTATTTCCGAACTCGGCGCACAATGGGGAGGCCTGCCGGTCGAGCTTGCCGTCGTAGGGACAGCTTCCGTGCTCTTGTTGTTCGCAGGCAACATCCTTGCCGTTGATACAGTAATGATGGGGGTGAGCCGCCGCAGCGCGGTGTATCACATGCTGCGAGGCCATGGGGCAAACGGCCTTGCTCGCCGTTTGCCCCAAAGCTGTCACCTGCTGCTCTTCAATTGAGCCGCCTTTGCTTGTGACCCTAAGCTGCCCCGCATCTGGACTCGCTTCCGTTCCGCCATTGTTTTTGCTATGCTTGCAAAAGTTAACACCCATTGCTAGCAAAAACTGAGCGACGACCTCGGACACAGAAGCAGGATGGCAACCCACTCTTCGTTTTCCAGCTCATTTACAGCAACAGCTGAAACGGCAAGATTCAGCGCGCTATTCTGGCAACTGACCGCTACATACCCGGACGCATACCGACAACTGGGTGCCTTACTCCGCGATCCAGTCTATCGCAATCCGCCCGGCCCCAAGGTATCCGGTCAGCCGGTTTTGCTCATACCCGGCTTCTTAGCCGGGGACTGGACCCTGCAGTTGTTAGCCGGCTGGCTGAGTCGGATGGGCTATAACCCGTATTTCTCCGGATTGGACTGGAATATAGATTGCCCGAATCGGACCGGACATCTGCTGCGTTGGCGGCTGAATCAGATTATTCGTGAGACAGGCCGGCCGCTCATCGTTTTTGGTCATAGTCTGGGCGGCATGTTGGCCCGGTTCTTGGGCGCAAATTTTCCTGATCAAGTACGCTACGTGGTGGCCATGGGCTCACCCATACAGCGCACCGAAAATGTCAGCCCCTTGGTTCTTTTTGCTTCGCGCGTCCTACAACCCTTTCGGCGCTGGCGCGGGGAGCTTCCGCCGGAGTGCGGCACCCTGCACTGCAACTGCCACTTCAATCGCAGTGTGACTTCTCCACTGCCGCAAGAGGTTGGATTTACATCCATTTTCTCGAAACAAGACGAAGTCGTCGAGTGGAACGCCAGTATTGATCCACACCGGGGGAATCGGGAAGTGACAGGACGCCATATCGGCTTGATAGTCAACCCTCAAGTCTACCGCGTTCTGGCAGACATTCTTTCTCGTCTGCAGCAGAAAGAATACGACACAAACCTGGCAGTTGCCTCTTTTTCCGAATAAGAAGACGTCCAGGAGAATGCTGAGAAAAAACAACGGAGCTGGTTGGGTTGAGGAGGAGCAGAATGACAGCTGTTCCCCCTCGCTTTGTTTTTACCACACGGGCAGATCAGTACGTGAGCGTTACGGGGCGGGTGACGTCATGAGTTCTTTGGCAAGGTCATTTGTCGCCTCGACGTTCTTTTTGTAGAGATCGGTCTGCCAGAGTGCTTCATGCACCCCATCTTTATCCGTATACGAGAACCGGACCCAACGGCCGCCAGGAGCTTCAAAGACATTGAAATACTGACTCAGTTCATCGTAAATGCGGTCTTGCTGAGACAATAATCCGGCCTCCCACGACTTCATTGTCCATGCATTGCCAGCGCGGCCAGCATCCTGCCCACGCACCTCAATATTCGAGACAACGCTGAAGTCGTCTTCGTGTTGGTAGCTCTTCACATTTTGAATCGCCTGCTCTTCTTTCGGTCCCATAGGCCGTTCGCCACAAGCCCAGACAAACAAGCAGCTGGCCATCACCACATAAGAAAGTAGTCTGTGATCCATCTGAGTGTTTCGCATCCGCCCTCCTTCATCAGTCAAACGCAGAATTTGTGCCCTATGCACAGTCTTTTTATAAGCCAAGTATATTACACGAAAAGCAGGTCGCGTCTATGCATATCTCAGTGTGAGAGAAACAGCAGTGTGCACGAGGCATCTTGCATTTTTGTCACCTAGGTGACAAAAATAAGAACAAAAGAAATGATGCTGCAATGCTGGATCAATACATTCAGCCTGACAGTTACTATTCTTGTATGGGGAGAATATGGCCCGCACACCAGTCTTAAATGTCATAACCATCCGCCGACTCAAGGCATTTCCCTGGGCGTCTGATCGGCAAATCGAGCGACTCCTCGATCAGATGACCCTCCACCATATCGAAAAACGGACAATTGTCTTTAACGAGGGAGTCCCCTCGGATTCGGTGCATCTCTTGATCTCCGGCGTTGTCAAACTGTCCCTACGCACTCCAGACGAAGAGCAGGTATTAGTCAGTTTGATCGCTCCTGGCGAACTCTTCGGTATTACCTCATTGATGCCGGGCATGTACCGGGCCTTTCGCTCCGAAGCCTTTAGCGACTGTTGGATCAGTTCCGTTCGACCGGACGTTTTTGTGACAACGCTCTTAGACATCCCCTTTGCCGAGTTTAGCTCAATGATGGAAGGTACGGTCGGACGTTGGTTCGCCTTGCTCTACCGCTATACCCGCTTCCAGGGTTCGAACCTACACCAAAAGCTCGCGCTGGCACTCCTCGAACTCGCCCAAAAATTCGGCGTTCAGGATGCGCGTGGAACGATGTTGATCTTACAACTCACGCATGAAGACTTAGCCGATCTCGTGGGTGCGTCGCGGCAGAAAGTCACTGAGCATATGAAAGAGTTAGAACGGCAGCAGTTCCTGCTCAGAGATGGCCGGAAGCTGATTGTCAGGCCTGCTGGCCTGAGAGAAGCCGCAGGCCTCGCCTTGGACGAGAAGTAGAGAAAACGACAAGGGTAGCAAGGCCGGGCTCGCTACCCTTGTCATCGCAATACAGATCGAACGGATTAGTCAGCCGACTCAGCCGTCTCTTCAGCCTTGATCTCAAACTGCCATATCTGGCGGGCCCTTGCCGTCGACGATTCAAAAGCCTTGCGGACGAACGTCCGCTGCGTATCGAAAATCGAGGCAAACGGAGTATCCTTGGCCCATCCGGTCGCCTTTGCGTTAAACTCGAAGACCTGATTCGCCCATTTTTCTCCAGACTCAATCGACTGGGCGGCCATCTGCTTCATCGACTCGTTGAGCGGGGCGTTTATCTCAGTCATCATTTTTACGAACGGATTGTTTTTTCCGTCGAACATCTTGCTAAAAGAGCTGCAACCCCACATATTGTCTGCCATGAAAAACCTCCCTGTTGCGTTTTGATTTCTGCGTGTATAAGTCTCGGACTTGTTGATATATAAATGCTAACTCATAGCGCTAACTTTTGCACGCACCGACAACAGAAAAATTGTCACCTACGTGACAAGAAATACAATTTTCAGACTCACCCGCCCACCTCGTTGACTTTCCGGAAGGAGCGATACATGTCAATCATCATCTCTCGTTGCCGTGCCGAGAGATGATGATCGTGCAAAACGGCCTGGACTACATCACTTTCCTCGGCGTCCTGCGGATCGATCATTCCTGCTTGTACGTACAGGGTCTCAGCTGACATACGCAATCCTTTGGCCAGAGACTGCAAGATCATGCTGCTAGGCGTTCGCAGACCGCGCTCAATTTGGCTAAGATACGGATTTGATATGCCGCACATATCCGCTAACTGCCGAACTGAGAGCTGCGCCAGTTCGCGCTGCCGTTTGATGAACTTGCCAAGATTGACATACGGATCTGGTCTGCTGCCGCTCATATACGAACGCTAGCAAAAATCGCTAATTCTTGCAAGCAAGAAACATATTCTGCAATCACCTCACTCCACTACGCGCATAGTTCGCAACTCTTGTCGTAATGCCCCACGGGCTTCGTTTGTCAGCGCAGCGATCGGGCTACGGGCCGGACCTGCAGGAAGACCCCGGAGTTCCATGGCCGCTTTGATAGGTGCCGGAAAGGATCCCAAGCCCATGGCTAACCAAAAGCGGGTTAAGCGGTTTTGGACCTCCCAGGCCTTGTCGTGCTGACCGGCATCAAACAAACGGACGATTTCCAACGAGAGCTCAGGACACACATTCGCGCTGCCTAAGATAGCGCCCTGGCCGCCAGCCAGGAGCCCTGGCAGCACTAAGGTATCAATCCCGGTCAGCACGCTAAAGTCAGCTCGACGCTGGAGCACCAAGTTATTGAGCAAGGTGAGATCACCACTACTGTCTTTAATCCCAGCGATCTGGGCATAGCGCTCAGTCAAGGTTCGCACAGCCGGTGGCTCCAAAACATTGCCGGCCAGTATGGGAATATTATACAGCAGCACGGGTACTGTCGTAGCCTCAGCAATAGTGCTGTAGTGCTGGATCATTTCGTCCTGCGTGGGCCGGACAAAGCTGGGCGGCACCGCACACACATAATCCGCGCCTGCCGCTTGGGCGGCTTCTGTAAGACGAATCGCCTCTCGGGTTGATGGCACGCCTATACCGGCAATAACCGAGACCCGTTTATTAACAATCTCAACCGTCTGCTTAAAAAGCTGCGTCTTCTCCTCAAAGCTCAAAGCCCAGGCCTCGCCCGTACTACTCACAATAAAGACGCCGTTAATGCCCTTGCCGATTGTCCACTCCAGCAGTTTCTCTAACCCCTTCTCATCAATGTTTTCGTTCTCATCAAAAGGCGTAATGAGCGCAGAATAGATACCGCGTAGCATGGTGTGCTCCTTTTTCTTCTTTCATCTGAATCAGTCCTAGTTCTGAGGTTCGTACTTCTAGCAGCCTGTAGCACACTTCAAACCAAGCGCCCAGCTCGGATAGCTGTTGTCGGATGACGGCGGTTCTAGTTGACAACCACCCTGCTGCGAGGTGTATGATTTGCCAGCCACACAGACACAATAGGAGGGGTGAGGATGTTTAATGCCACGAAAGATACACAGCTGCCCACCGCGATGGTCGGGTCATTTCCGAAGCCAACCTGGTTTACCGAAAGCCTGCGCGGACGACCGTTTAAAGTCGCCATGGGGGATTCTGTGTATCGAGAACAATATATTGACGCGGTGGCTTGTTATGTAAACGAACAAGAGCAAGCCGGTCTCGATATCTTCACAGATGGAGACACCCGTTTTGACCTTGAAGTAGGCGGTCGCTCTTGGTTTTTCTACACCATTGAGCGCCTCAAGGGCATTGGTGGCTTTCGCGACTCGTCACACTTTCTAGACTATGCGGATATCAAGCCAGGGCACATTCTGTACGAAGTCCAGGAAGCCTACCATCCGCCAGCAGTAACGGACAAAGTCACACGCGGCCCACTTCATTTTTCAGCAATCTGGAAAACCGCCCAAAAGATGACGAACAAGCCTGTCAAATTCGGTTCTATCAGCGCTACCTGTCTGCCCATGATGCTGTGGAATGAGTATTACAAAACCGACCACGAGTTGGTTATGGACTTAGCCGCCGCCCTCAACGAAGAGTTACGCGAGCTGGCTGACGCCGGCTGTCCGGTCATTCAGATCGAAGAACCACCCCACCATTTTGCCTGCTGCACCACCCCGCCAGCCACTGAGAAAGAACTCGAATCCTATACCCAAGCTTTCAATCGTGAAGTCGAGGGTGTCAACACAGAGATTTGGGCGCATACGTGTTGGGGTAACCCCAACCAGCAGAGCTTTTACTGGGAACGGCCGAGCTACGAACGCTCGCTGCCTCATTTGCTACAGCTCAATGCGGATGTACTCATGCTGGAAGGGGCCAGCAACCAGGGCCGCGATCTGCCACTGCTCAAGAACTATAAGATCGATAAGAAAATCGCCATTGGCGTGATTAACCACACCGTCACCACGGTCGAACCACCGCAGATGATAGCCGACCTTATTCGTAAGGCGCTTGAATATATCCCACCAGAACGGCTGATCATTACCGCAGACTGTGGCTTTGGGCGTGAAGGCTTATCGCGCAGGATCGCCTTTTACAAATGTATCGCCCTGGTCCAAGGTACAAATATGGTACGGAGGGAACTCGGTCTGCCTGAAGTCGAGATCCGAGCGGCGGACCCACGCTTTGCGTTTCGGGCGGTTAAGTAAGGGGAGATCTAAGAAAAACAGCAGAGATTATAGGACATACGATGTAGGGGTCGCCCTGCGTGGGTGTCCGTCCGCCCTCTGGGCGACCACATCGGGTCGCTTCTCCACCGAGACATCTCTCAGCCTGACTCGGCACGGCGTACCAGCCCAGTCTTTCGACCTTGAAAAGACAGATCCCTAAATGTACAGTATACCGTACAGGAGAAGTGATGCGAGCAAAGAAGCTTATCAGCCTGGTCGAAGCACGGGCCACCCTCAGCCGCCTGGCACGAGAAGTCGCGCAGAGTGGAGAGGCGATTGCCATCACCCAAAGGTCGAAACTTTCCGCCGTATTAGTCGGCGCTACCCAGTATGAGGCGGATATGGCGGAGTTAGAACAATACCGTCGTCAACGACGCTCCTACACCGTAGCCTCTTTTTCAGATGTGATGGAAGTCGTTGGAGATTTGGAGACAGGTTCCCATCAACTCGCTGAAGCCTACGAGACCGCACTTCAGCGCAGTGGGGATCAACTCAACGATGCTCTACGTGACTGACACGCATCCTTTAGTGTATTTTTCAACGGGAAAGACGCGCAAGCTCGGTAAGCAAGCCCGCCGGGCTTTTCAAGAGGCGGAGCGCGGACGGGGGCATGTGGTTATTCCGATGACCGTTTTAGAGGAGATTCTGCGCCTGAGCGAAATTGGCAGGATTCGCCTGAAACTCTCCTTTCGAGAGTTGGTCTCGCGGTATCAACACTACGACGGCCCCTTCTCTCTTCAGGACTATACTGTCGATATTCTTCTCGCAGTAGAAAATTTCCCGGCTATCCGCGATCCATTTGACCGTGTGATTGTCGCAACGGCTCACACGTTGGGCTATCCCCTCATTACACACGATGGATTTCTTCAAGAGAAACAGTTTGTCCCGACCGTTTGGTAGGTCAGGGTGAGGGGTCGGTAGCAGACTCGGCCTCAATTCCCCCTTCTTGCTCCGCTGCCTCTCCTCCTTGTCCGACAAGAAACTCCAATAAATACTGATTGACTAGCTCGGGCTGTTCCTGTTGGACCCAATGGCTGCACTGAGGAATGTATTTAATCTCAAAACTATCCGTGAAGTATGCCTCCATGTCATAGGTAAGTTCTTTGCCCAAGGCACTGTCATCTTCACCCCAAATCAAAAGCGTCGGACTCGCGATCTGAGCAAACTCCATCTCGCCTTTTTTTAGCCGGTGACGAAACGCGGCTCTGTAATAGTTAATTGCCGCTCTTGCGGCTCCGGGTTTTGCCAGCGCGTCAGCATATTTGCGGAGTTCTGCATCAGGAAAGGCTTCTTTACGTATCGCCATACCACGTAAGGCTTTTTCGACAAAGCGGCCACGAAGGAGACGCAGGCCCAGCTCAGGCAGCCATGGAATCTGAAAATAGAAGATATACCAGCTGCGCCGCAGCTGCTTACGGTTGCTCTTGAGCTGTTTCTGAAACGCGGCCGGATGGGGGCAATTTAAGACCACAAGCCGTTCAGTCGCCTGTGGATAGTTGGCGCCAAACGCCCACGCGACGCCACCACCCCAGTCGTGACCGATAATGATCGCCCGCTCCTCTCCAAAAGCCCGGATAAGACCCATCACATCCGCAGTCAAACGATCAATATGATAATTCGCCACTCCAGCCGGTTTGTCACTCTCGTTGTAACCACGCATATCAGGCGCAACAACTTTAAAATGCTGGGCCAGAACAGGGATTTGATGTCGCCATGAATACCAAAACTCGGGAAAGCCATGCAGCAAAATCACGAGCTTCCCTTCGCCCTGGGTGACGTAATGTAAACGCACCCCGTTCACATAGGCTGAGCCGTGTTGGAGGGTTTCAGTTTTCATACACGCCCATCCCGGCCTTGCGTGCCCGGTCCAATACAATTTTTTCAATATCGGCAATCGGGCCGTCGATCATCCGGCCCCGAAAGGCCACGGCGCCTTTCCCCTCGGCAACGGCTTGTGCAAAGGCAGCCACGAGTTCTCGGGCGTATTCGACTTCTTCCGAGGTCGGTGTGTAGACCGCGTTAACGGGTTCGACCTGGCCGGGGTGTATGCACGCCTTGCCTTCATAACCCAGCCCTTTGCCCTGCTGTGTTTCTGTGTTCAAGCCGTCGATATCCTTAATGTCGAGATAGACGTTATCAATCGGCATCACTCCGGCAGCCTTGGCTGCCATGACCACCTGACAGCGCGCTTGCAGTACGACGCCCGCGGTCGAAGGGGCGGCTTTAATTCCCATGGATAGTGAGAAGTCCCCATGCCCAAAGGCGATGGCCGCGATCCGGGGTGTGGCCGTGGCTATGGCAAAGGCATTGCCGATGGCCTCAGGCTGTTCAAACAGCGGGATGAGAACGACTGCGCCAGGATTTCGACCTGCACGTTGCTCTGCCAGCGACACCAACTGATCAACAAACTGGATATTTTCAGCGCTGTTCGTTTTCGGCACGACCAGGCCGTCCACACCCGCCTCAACCATGGCCAATACATCATCCAGGAAATACGGCGTGTCGAGTCCGTTGATACGAACCGTCCGTTCAAAACGCTGAAAGTCTGAGTCTTGAAGCACCGCTTTCATGGTCTCCCGCGCGTCCGCCTTCCGCTCCGGCGCGACCGCGTCTTCCAAGTCAAAAATCAGCGTATCCGCCGCCGACTCCTTCGCTTTGGCAAAAAAGCGCTCGCTGCTGGCCGGTACGAATAATAAACTCCGCCGCAGCCGTGACATCAGATCACGCCCTTTTCTTTGAGTTCTGCGAGCTTCTGTGGAGACAGGCCCAGTTTGTTCCCATAAATTTCTTCATTGTGCTGTCCCATATGGGTCGGACCAGGCCAACGAATCTCTCCAGGAGTGCGGGAGAACTTGGGAACAACATTCTGCATCTTGAGCGGCCCCAGCTCAGGATCAGAGACGGTGGTGATCATTTCACGGGCCTGGAAGTGCGGATCAGCAAGAATACCGGCAACGTCGTACACGGGCGCACAGGCGCAGTCGAATTCATCAAATCGCTTCAAGACTTCTTCAGCACTATGTTCGCCAATCCAGCCACCGACAATGGCATCCACTTCGTCAATATTTTTGATCCGGGCTCGGTTGTCCTGAAAGCGTGGATCATCAATCAGCTCAGGCTGACCAATCGCGGCAAAGACGCGTTTCGCCAAAGCCGGCGCATTGGCCGAAAGTGCAAGCCATTTACCGTCTTTGCTTTGATAGGTATTGCGCGGCGCGCCTATGGACGGCACTCGGTTCCCAGTCCGTTGCTGGATCACACCAAGCTGGTCATAGGCCAGCACTTGATCGCCGGTTGTGGTGAACAGCGGTTCCAAGACACTCAGGTCGAGCATTTGGCCTGTATTACTCTTATGATCCCGCTCATACAGAGCAAACATCACCGCCCAGGTTCCAAACTGCCCGGCCATAGAATCTGCCAATCCGAAGCCGGGCAGAGTCGGCGGGCCGTCAGGCTGTCCCGTCATATGGGCGAAACCGCTCATCGCTTCAGCCAGCGTTCCAAACCCCGGCTTATCTTTATACGGCCCGGTTTGACCAAACCCAGAGACCCGGACCATAATCAGGCGCGGATTGATGGCATGCAGGGTCTCCCAGCCCAGCCCCCAGCGCTCCAACGTGCCTGGTCGAAAATTCTCGGTCAGAACATCTGCATCGGCAATGAGCTGTTTGAGTATCTCCTGCCCTTCCGACTGGTGCAAATCTAGGGTGACACACTTCTTGTTCCGGTTGGTGATCTTCCACCACAACGGCACTCCATCTTTGGTTGCCCCGAGCGTACGCAAGCTATCACCTAGTTTGGGATGCTCGACCTTAATCACCTCCGCCCCAAAATCACCCATGTTTTGGGAAATGGTTGGAGCGGCAAACAGGACGGCTATATCAATAACTTTCAGACCCTCGAGCGGTGGGCTGGGCATGTCTATGTGTCTCCCTCATTCACGATTGCCTGCGGTTGTATCGCGTTTGGAGGGGGAGCGCAAAGCAGGCAAACGTGGAAAACCGTGTCCGGAGTTCCTGCAGTCGGTAGGGAAACAGCATCTATAGCAGACAAGAAAAAAAAGGACTGGCCGTTGACTATTTCTCTTCGCCCGCCTGGCGCGGATTAAAGGACGAACTCTTCTGGAGTTCTTCAAACAGGGCTTTTTCTTCGGCTGTCAACGTTTTAGGGACGGTAATGCGTATGGTTGTGTAGAGGTGGCCGGGCTCTCCTTTTTTTTGGGGCAAGCCTTTGCCGCGAGTGCGAAACCGCTGACCACCTTGCGTGCCTGGCGGGATGGTCAACTTAATGCGTCCGTTCAGAGTCGGCACCTCGACCTTTGCCCCGAGTGCGGCCTCCCATGGCGTAATGGGCACTTCGACAGACAGATCATGGCCATCCGGCGAAAAGAATGCGTGCGGCGCAATATGCACCCGCAGCAGGATATCGCCGCTTTCGCCAGTCCCTCTTCCGGCTCCCCCCTGTCCCGCCAGACGAATACGAGCACCTTCAGTAACACCTGGAGGAATTTTCACATCAAAACGCTTAGACGTTATTGTGGGTGGGCCACCCAAACCGTCTTCTTGTGTTGTGCGCAGCGTGATGGTCTTGGCCGCCGCTCGATACGCCTCCTCAAGAGAGATCGTAATATCTACTTCATAGTCTTGGCCACGCGACGACAGCCAACCCGATTTATTCTCTCTCCCCTGCGGCTGGCGCCGTCCCCCACGCTGCGCCCGCTGCGCGGCAACCCCTCCCAAATTTTGTCCAAAAAGAGACTCGAAAAAATCGCTGAAGCCCCCGCCACCAAGACCCCCCATGTCAAAAGCCCCTGGTCCGCTTGATCCACTTCGGAAGTGAAATTCAGACCGGCCGCCGCCTGGCCGTCCTGGTCCACTTGCTCGACTTGCAAAATTCTCCCAGCCTGGCGGAGGTCTGAAGTCTTGCCCGGCTTGCCAATTGGGGCCTAAGGTGTCGTATTTCTGCCGCTTGTCCGGGTCTTTGAGGACTTCATGGGCTTCATTAATTTCTTTAAACTTTTCCTCCGCTTCTTGACTCTTATTCACGTCCGGATGATATTTCCGGGCGAGCTTGCGGTATACCTTTTGGATGTCTTCCGGCGAGGCAGTCCGCGAAATACCCAGCGTTTTGTAATAATCCTGAAATCGCATTGCCATGGGGATACTGTCTCTCTCCTTCAGCTCTCTTCCGCCTACAATATCGGCCCTCGCATGCTGTCCTATACAAACAGAGAGGACACACTCACACAAGGAATTCGTCTTTTTAGAAAATGTAAGATCTTCAGAGCAAAAAGCAAGGTTTTGCTTGAAGAAAGAGAAAGGTCAGGGAATAACGAGATTGAGTACTTCCCGAGCGCGGTTCAGGTCAAGTCTATGGCAACCTCCTGTGTGTGGTGGAGTAACACACTACTGAAGGTCAGCAAAAAGAGCGTATTGCCTAGCATTTCGAGTAGCTCTTCCACCAGCTTGAGAAAATGCCGAACGGGATACGAACTCAAGGACGGCAGATCCATGCCCTCGATTGCATCTAAACCGACGGCGACCACCAGGCACGCTAAAGCCGCTCCTAACCAGAGCCGGTAGCGGGGGGTGTCCAGCTCTTTCCAAATAAACCACACGATACAGAGACCCATAACCGCGAAAAACGGACCAACGAGAATCTGCCAGGTATAGCTGGGGTACTGCTCCACAAGTGCTTCAACCCATGCCAGGGACGGTGCCAAGGCTTTGAAGGAGGAACCGGCGCGTTCATGAAACTTGGAGGCATCATCAAACGCCATAAAAGTAAAGAAAGAAGCCAGCACCGCCCAACCCCATTTTTTCTTGTCATTCCGATCCAGAGCAAACAGGGTCCACAGCACAATGCCAACGCACAACGTCTGCGTGCTGGAGAACCAATTCCCTATTGCATCCTCGCGGGTAATATTGAATGTCCGGCGCAGCGGCCGGAACGGAATCCACTCGAAATAATTCAAAAAGATATCGGCCAGCACGATAAAGAGTTCCGCACTGAGACAGCAATAGAGCAACTTCTTGAGAGCGCTGTGCCGGTTGACTTGAATCGTGATTGCTCGGGCTTCCATGGTCTTCTGTCTACCTGCGAAACCCTATACAAATCAACCATCATTATAGAATACGGGGGCAACGCTAGTCACTCTGACCGGCCGCTGCCTCTGGTGTTGTGATGCGGGAAACGTGTTACTGCACTGTCGCGGGGTGTCCTCCCCTCAATGAGGACACCCCTGTTCTTGTGATTATCCATTTACTTACCGCAACCTGACAAGGCCGTTGCGGCCCTGCTCGCCCCCCGCAGGAGCGAGTGAAGGGCATCTGCATCATCCGCCCAGCCTAGAAGACGTCCTTGCAGAGCTGTTGCTGTTCGTGATTACAGGCGGCGCGTGCCTGGCCCGTTAAGCCTCCACATTCCTAAGCTATACGGTTCGAAAGGCATTGACCCTGATTCGGGAACAGACACAGTTCGTTCACGTCCACGGGGCATGGGTCTATGTCGTCACAAACCCCATCGTTGTCAGCGTGTCCCGTGGCATCATCCCCGAGGCATATGTCTACATCGCCGCAAACGCCGTCGCCATCCTCGTCAGCATCGTTGTCTGGATCTAGCGGACACGTATCATCGCTATTGGGTATCGCATCTTCATCATCGTCTAAGAGACACATTACGCATCCGATATTTCCTTCGCACTCTTCTCCAAAGGTAGGATCGACTATGCCATCTCCACACGCTGGTAGCGTACAGTCAATACGACATGCATCTGGTGTGGTGTCAGAGTTGTCACGAGCTCTTGCATCTCTAGGAGGAAAACCGTCATGTTGGGCAGACAGATTGAAACTCCTGATCGTAACTGGCATAGGGGTCTGCCAATCGATAGTGTGGACGAAACCTGTTGGCCTGAAGTCTTGGAAAAGGACGTTGCCCACATTGCCTTCGCCGCTGCCCCCCAAAGCATCGCCGAACATGTTACGTCCACTGGTGCCAGCCAATATACCACTACTAGCCGTGACAAAAGTCCCTTGGTTAATGTCCCATGAATCCGTCGAGGAAATAGGGGCAAAAGGGGGCGGTACGGTGGGACCTGTGTAGATGAAGACCGCCGCCGCAGTCCCCACTAGGACTACGACAAGGAAACAAACGGCAAATGCCAGCAGGCCTACCGGGCGCTTAGAACGTAATGTTGAGATCCAGTCTCTCTTAGTGCGTTTCATGGTTCCTCCTTGTCCAATAAGAATGTCAATGTTAGCTAATGAACTACGCGTAAATCGCATGTCTTCCTCCTTATCAGTAGTCCACACGACCCATAGTGGCGGCGCCCTACTTTCTCGGGGTGTGGTTTCCATGACTCTCCCTCCTTTGAGAAAAGTGGTTTGAATCTGTATTTGTCCGTGGTTCGTAGAAAGATCTTGGCTCCTGAGACTCTCGGCTATGAGTTCTCCTCCTTATTCCTGCGTGTCGGTCCAACCCGACTTCGCAGCGATGAAAGTCGCTTCTGCTCGGCCAAAATCTCCCACAGTTCATCAACGCTCTTAAACGTCATCGTTTCCTCCCGCTCGACATCCTCGACCACACCCACCAACTCGTGGGGGGCTTTGGTCTGGCGGCGATAGATCCGGACAATGTAATTGTCCATTTGTCCCTCTAGCCAACACGGCCAGACAACGCAGCCCTGTCGTACTGGTAGCTACACTACGCCGAGCTGGGTTACAGATAGGGTGCAGACTCCAAAGAATTTTCTGGCGGGGCGGACTTCAGGCTTGTAGCGCTTAGCCAACAACACTGAGGAAGTCGTTCAGCTTTGGTAAAATTTGGGTAAAACTTTTGAAGAGTACAGGGGAAAATCAGCCCGAGTGAACAGCTGATTCGGTGGGACGTGCCAGCCATTCCCCGACGCGCGAGATCTGGCCCAGCACAGGTACTTCTCTTGATTTGGTGGGCTCTACTCGATGCCCGTGAGAGTCACGGCAGCGTGGGCAAATTCTTTGAAAAGGCCGGGCAGATTTGCCTTGACTTTCTCTTTCGCGAAGCAGCCTCTCAAAACAAGACGAGACGGGGGTGAAACGTGGTGAAGCAGCCTCCTAGTCAACATTGTTTTTGCGGTGGTGGTGGTGGTGGGGGGGGAATGGTGAGGCGTTGAGTCTTGGCAGGCAGTACGGACTTGTGACTATGCCGTTTTGGCTGCCAAAGATGATGACGCGTTTGTGCATGCAGGCGCGCCAAACGGAGATCGAAGTCACCTATGTCCAGAGACTGATCAGACAGCGCGCGCTCATACCCGACCAGCCGCCCTGGCACCTAGCGCATTGGCCGTGGCCGCTGAAAATTTCCATACTGGGTAATTTTCGGCTTGAG
>CAUZQN010000006.1:0-14359 GCA_963581605.1 uncultured Binatia bacterium (SeqCode) | reverse complement strand
TTGCCGTGCTTGATAATATTGCGGAGGGACGCTTTATCTTTGGCGTTGCCACGGGCTACCGTCCTGAGGAATACGCGGGACACGAAGAGCAGCGCGGTGGGCGTGAAAAGCGCATGGAAGAAGAGTTAGAAATCATCATTAAGGGTTGGACAACCGAACGCTTTTCTTTCTCCGGCCAACACTACCACATCGAAGATCTTGCCATCACGCCCAAGCCGCATCAAAAACCACATCCGCCGATCTGGATCGGTGCGTCAACGCCAGGTGGGGTGCGTCGTGCCGCCCAGTGGGGTTCAGCCCTGGTAGCTTCCCCACGCCACCATCTTAATGAGCTAAAAGAACACTACCGTCTGTATCGCCAGCAACTTGAGCGCTTCAATAAAACCGCTAACGTGACCCCTGTTATTCGTGAGGTCTATGTGGCAGAAACGACACAGAAAGCCGAAGAAGAGGCGCGTGCAGGTATCATGTACATCCACGGCGGCATGTACGGGAAATGGGCCAACGTGCGACCACTCAGAGATGATGCGGGCCAGGTTGTGGAAAACCCTGCCAGCGTAACATTTGAGACCCACCGCGAGCGGTTCATTATTGGCGATCCAGATCATTGCATTCAGGAAATCGAAAAATATCAACGCGAGCTGGGTATGGATTACCTGATCTGCTGGATGCACTACCCCGGAGCAGAGCATGCCAAGAGTGTGCGCTCAATGCGGTTGTTTGCCAAAGAAGTTATGCCGCATTTTCAGGATTAAAGAAGACAAGAACGGAGGAGACAATGGGTAGAACCTGGATCGATTTGAACAGTGATATGGGTGAGTCGTTCGGCAACTTCATTCTTGGCCAGCCTGAGGAGGTCATGAAACGCATCGCACATGCCAATATCGCCTGCGGCTTTCATGCCGGGGATCCCAGCTGGATGGGCAAGACCGTGGGCTGGGCCAAAAAATACGGCGTGACCATTGGTGCCCATCCTGGCTTTCCGGACCTGATGGGTTTTGGCCGGCGCCTTATGAATATCACCCATCAAGAGGCGACCGATTATGTGGTGTATCAAGCCGGGGCACTGCAGGCGTTCTGTGAGATGCACGGTGTCAAACTCCAGGCAGCCAAACCCCACGGCGCATTCTTTTCTTGGGGACTACAGTCAGAGAACAACGCACGGGCCATTCTGGCGGGCTTTCAAGCAATTGATCCCGACATCACCATCTACCTACCCGCCCTGCCCCATTTTCCGCTCGTCTCCACAGCACAGAAGATGGGCTTTCGTGTAGTCAAAGAGTTTTACCCTGGATTGAACTATGATGACCACGGCGCCATTACGGTCAAGCGTTCCTACGGTACGGAGAACGTTGCAGAGATTGTCGATCTAGTGTTGCAATTTGCCCTTGACGGCAAGACGACTACAGATAGCGGTACGGTCATCGAGGTTGAGGGAGAAAGCGTGTGTGTCCACGGGGATGTGGTCAACGCCCCTGAAGTGCTGGATGGTCTCCGTACCGCCCTTCAAAGTGAAGGCATTGAAATCCGTAGCGCTCTTCATACTGAGAACGCTGACATGCTTCCCTTGCGACAACGAGTCAATGCTTAGAGCTACTAACAAAACTCCGCCTTGTCCCGTAAGCCTGGATACCTGCTTGCGCAGGTATGACACAAAAAGAACTGTCATTCCCGTGGAAACGGGAATCCAGGGGAAAGGGGCTGGGGTGCTGACAACGTGCTCCAGGCAGCTTTGTTGTATTCTTAGCCTTTCTTGTCTTTGCGGCCTTTTGAGTACCTTTTAGTGGCAGAGGTAGGGGCGTGGGCTAAAGGAGGACAGATTGTCTGACACACGATATCACTACGGAGGAGATGAATATCTCCTTGTCATCTTCAGCGAGGCAATGGACCTCGCCATCAATTTTAAGCTGCTTTCGATTTGCCATGAGATCAAACACCGGCAGGTCTCCGGAGTTATCGAAGCGTGTCCGGCCAATGCTTCCTATCTGGTCCATTTCCGTCCGGAAGAAGTCCATCCAGACCAACTCATCCGGACCCTAAAAGACATCGAAAATGAAATCCAACACGCGAATACCCTGCAATCGCGCCTGGTTGATATTCCCGTTTTGTTTGATGACCCATGGACAAAAGAGTGTGCCCAGCGTTTTGCCGATCGCCATCAAGATCCATCCGTTTCCAACCTCGAGTATCTCATGCGGGTGAACGGCTACTCATCCAAACAAGAATTCATTAGCGCCTATTGTGATCGTCCGTTTTGGATATCCATGGTCGGCTTCGTACCGGGAACGGCCTGGTGTTAT
This sequence comes from uncultured Binatia bacterium (SeqCode), assembly GCA_963581605.1. Taxonomy (GTDB): domain Bacteria; phylum Desulfobacterota; class Binatia; order Bin18; family Bin18; genus Bin18. The sequence goes on along the minus strand of CAUZQN010000006.1, from coordinate 12,059 downwards.
CGCATGTGCCCTCCGGACCAAGCCATTCAAGCTCCGAAATACATTCGTCCGCGAACGGACACGCCTGAGCGCGCCGTGGCCCATGGCGGCGTATTTTTGTGTATTTATCCGGTTCGTGGGCCCGGCGGCTATCAAATGATCGGCATGTCGGCCGTACCGGTCTATGATCCGGAGGAACATCTGCCCGATCTGCGCGGACGCTATATTTTGGCCAATGCGGGGGATCGCTGGAAATTTCGTCCCATTGATATGGACGAGTACAACGATATTCGGTCCCAAGTTGAAGCCGGCAGCTATCGCTACCACATTGTTGAGCAAGACTTTCGACCAAGCGAATACATCCGCGATCCAAGCAGCTATCTTAAACGCCTGCAGAAAGAAGCCGTCGGATGAAGAAGCCGTCCAGGACGGAGCCGTCCATGCTTAACGTCATAGATCCTGGCTTGTTGACCACAGTTCAGGACCTGGGCCGTTTGCGCTGGTATCACATCGGCATGCCCCCCGCTGGCGCACTGGATAATTTTGCCTTTCGAGTTGGCAATCTACTCGTTGGAAACTCAGAAGGAGCCGCCGGACTCGAAATGACCTATACCGGTCCCCAACTTGAGTTGACAACCGAAACGCTCATTGCTGTGACAGGCGCTGAGGTCACGCTGCAGATTAACAATCAACCTGCAATATTATGGCGCGCGCACCGCGTGGTCCCAGGCGACTGCATCGGCCTGGGGAGTGTGAGACGGGGAGCCCGCGCGTATCTTTGTATTGCTGGTGGCGTTGATGTGCCAGAACGACTCGGTAGCCGCTCAACGTATATGCTCGGTCGCTTTGGCGGATTGGACGGCCGCAAGCTTGAGGCAAACGACCAGCTCCAGCTTGGATCTCCAGCCGTCTCGTTCGAAAAAATGCTGGGCAGAACTTTCGATCCCGCCCTCATTCCCACTCTGAGCAAAGAGATGACCGTCCGCGTAGTGATAGGCATGTGCAGTCATCGCGTGACAGCCGCGAGCCTCCGAGAGTTTCTCAATGCGACGTGGGAGGTGTCAACCGAAGCGGACCGTATTGGCTATAGACTCAAGGGCCCAACGTTCGAGTTCAAGTCAGGCGAGCAGCCGTTTGGTGCCGGCGCTGACCCATCCAATGTTGTGGATCTCGGCTATCCCATCGGCTCGATTCAGATCCCCGGCGGCCTCGAAGCCATTGTCCTCTTAAACGACGCCGTCACGGGCGGCGGCTATACGACCATAGGAACCGTGATTAAATCCGACCTCGATCTCATTGCCCAGGCATCGCCCGGCTGTCAGATCCACTTCAACGAAGTAGGGATTGAGCAGGCACTTCAAGCGCGACGAGACCGAGAGGCGAGACTGAGCCTCATCCGCATGGAGCTGGGAATTTTTGATCAGGCAGGGGCGCTCGGACAGTAAGGTATTCTCTCAACGCAGAGTCATCACATACACGCCCGGATCATCCAGCCGGACCTGCCAGCCTGGAAAAATAACAATCGAGGTTGTTTCTTCTTCAATGATCGCCGGGCCTATGACCTGGTTCCCAACCAAGAGTTGAGCACCGGCGTATACTGGGATAGTGACAAAGCCATCGTGTTCCTCAAAAAACGCCTGACGTTCTCCAACCTGCGCGGCTTTGGGATCAGCCTCTCCACGCGCAAGTGTCGGCAGTTGGGGACGGTCTACTTTGCCGATAACCGTGGACTCCAGATTTATAATCTCTACGGCATTGTCTCGCTCACAATACGTGAAGAGTTCTTCGTGGCGCTTATGAAACGCCTCGGCAATATCGCCGATATTGTCCGGGCTGAGTTCAACCGACGGGATATCCACCTGGCATTCATGGATCTGATCAACATAGCGCATGTCCAGGCAGCGTGAGGTCTCGATACGCTCTGGCCCCACTCCAGCCGCAGTCAAATCCTGTTTGCCGCGCGTCTCCATTTCGGCAAACAGGCCATTGATCTGCGGATAATCCATACTGTCCAAGCGGACAGCGTTTGAAGCCAAATAGCTGTGTTTCATATCAGACAGAATTTCGCCAAACGCGCAGAACGCGGAAGAGACTTTGGGGATAAGGATCGTTCGTATTCCGAGTTCGCGGGCCAATCTTCCGGCATGCGCTGGGCCAGCGCCCCCGCCCACTACCAGGACGAAATCACGCGGATCATAACCCTTTTCAATCGACACACGGCGAATTCCACTAACCATATTAGAGTTGACGACCGTAAATATGCCTTGCGCGGCTTGCTCCACGCTGAGCTTAAGCGGGCCAGCAACGTCTGCCGTAATGGTTCGTCGAGCAGCCTCGGCATCAATGTTGAGCCGTCCCCCCAGCAGCGCGTGTTGATTCAGATAGCCCAACACGACTAAGGCATCGGTCACGGTCGGGCGTTTGCCGCCTCGTCCATAGGCAGCCGGACCGGGCTGAGCGCCCGCACTCTCCGGGCCAACCTGCAGCAGGCCCATGCGATTCACACAGGCAATACTGCCGCCACCGGCTCCCAAGGTTTCGACCTGGAGCATAGGAATACCAATCCGGTAGCGCAAAAAGTCAAAATCCTTGGCGACGTTGGTCCTGCCGTCTTTACTCAGACTGATATCGAAACTGGTCCCGCCCATATCCACAGTAATAATGTCGCGCGAGCCTAAGCCTTCACCAAAGAACAGTCCGGCGTTTGGGCCTGCCGCCGGTCCGGAATTGAGGGCATAGATGCCTTTATCCATTAAGAACTGGCCTGAGGTGAGCCCACCATTACTCTGCATATAGCGGACCTGATTGGGATAGCCAAGATCGCGCAAGAACGCCTCCATGCGTTCGACATAACGCCGGATAATCGGACCGATATAGGCATTGACTACGGTCGTACTCGTCCGGGTGTATTCACGAATCTGCGGCAGGAGGTCAACGGACAGCGTCACATACGCTTCAGGCAATTCTTGACGGACGATCTCGGCTATGCGGCGCTCGTGCTCGGGGTGCAGGAAAGACCACATGAGTGACACCGCCACGGCTTCAACATCTTCCTCTTTGCACAGCTGGATGCCGCGTCGTACGTCCTCTTCGTTGAGAGGGACGCGGACTTCTCCCGTGCTCAAGACACGCTCGCCAACCGGAAAGCGCAGGGAGCGTGGCACGAGCATGGTGGCCTGGGGGAAGTCTGCATCATAGCGATGGCCGTCTTCCTTATGCCCAAGTCGGATCTCGAACGAGTCTTCATGCCCCTTGGTACAGAAGAGGCCGGTCTTTGCGCCCTTGTGCTCGATGAGGGCATTCACGCCTACGGTGCTGCCCAGGATGATGAGTGCACACTCATTTAGAAAATCTTCGACGCTACAATCCAGATCAGCGCTGATTTGCCGTAGTCCTTCGTGAACGGCCATCGGCGGGTCGTGCGGAGTCGAAGGGGTTTTATATAAGTGTATGCCTTCTTCGGCAGACGTCAGAATAAAATCCGTGAACGTCCCTCCGGTATCAATGCCAAGACGATAAGAATGTTGCGACATAACAGCTCTCAGTAATCAGCAGTCCGTACTCAGTTCGTGTTGATCGATTCTTCATGAAGAACGCCTAACAAAACTGGTTGGAGTACGTTATCAGCGCCCCAGCCCGGCTCCCCTGGATTCCCGTTTCCACGGGAATGACAGCCCTTTTTGTGTCATACCTGCGAAAGCAGGTATCCAGGCCCACTGGACAAGGCGGAGTTTTGTTAGTGGCTCTAAGAGGGCAGCCACATGGGGCCGCCCCTACAAGGGTCTCGTTGCGTATCACTTCCCTACTACGAGTCTCTTTTGCACCTCGTCATCCACACGTACGCCGTACTCTTCCCAGGCCGCCTGGACGGAAACGAAGCCGTTCTTCACGTCATCAAGCACCTTGTCCACGTCGCGTTCGCGTGGATCGCCCACACCGCCGCCGCCTGGGTTTTGATTGGCAAAGCGTTCGCCGGGTGCAATCTCCACAATCCGGTTGGTCTTAATCTCCTCAACCTCACCGTCTTTCTTGTAATACAACGCCCGCCCGACTTTCGGCTCGCATACGGTCGAGATCGCTCCTTGAGCACCCTGGGCCGGGTAGCGGCGGCCTTCTCCAAACATCACCACGGTCATGGGGTCACGTAGCGGCTCGACTTCCCAGTGCGTTCCGGACCCGCCGCGCAGCTTACCCGCCCCGCCTGAATCAGTCATCAGGCCGTAACGGTGGATAATGATGGGATATTGATACTCCAGAATCTCAACATCGCCACTGGTCAGGGCACCAAAACAACACTGCGGTCCGACCGCAGGCCAACCATCCATTTTATGAGACGCACCCCCGCCGCTGATAATCGTTGCCAGGATCATAGACACATATTCTTCGCCGGATCGATAATCCTGCCCGGCGATATTCAGCCCGTTTGAATGGCCCCACGACGCAACGGCGCGTTCAGGCAGCGCCTGTTCCAATGCCATACGCACCGCGTCCGTGATGGATTCCGACGGCGTGGTCGTAGAATTGACGTGCGGCGCCGGTTCCTTGGCGTTCGTAATCGTTCCTTCAGGTCCGACATCAACCGTAATAGGTCGATACAGCCCTTCGTTATAGGGTGGCGAGAGTTGGGCAAACATCATAATGCCGAGATACACCCCGGACAGCGAGTTGGCCGCATAGGAATTAATGAAATACGGGATCTGGGCCGGACTCGACAGGCGCACCTGCATGGTCTCACCCGTAATCTCCACCTCGGCGGTAATCTCGATATCGCCATAGCCATGTCCGGCATCTTCGAGCACGGATTCACCATGATATACGCCGTCAGGAATCTCGGAGATAAACCCACGCATTTGTTGTTCGGCAAGGGTGAGCAGTTCATCTAGGCAGGCCATGACGGTGTCCTCGCCGTATTTATCAAGCAAGCCGATTAAGTTGCGTTCGCCAATGGTGACCGCGGCAAGCTGAGCACGCATATCCCCCGCCTGCAGACGCCGAGAGCGGACATTAGTCAGAATAAAATTCACCACATCTCGCCGCTCTTTGCCGCGATCCCAAATTTTGAGCGGTGGGATGCGCAGGCCCTCGGCATAGATGTCTTTGGCTTCCGGGTTGTAACCCGCCGGAACAGGCCCACCAATGTCGGTCACATGGCCTTTACTAACTGTCCAAAACACCAATTCATCCTTGTAAAAGACGGGCTTATACATGCAGCAGTCAACAATGTGAGAGCCGCTCCAGGCCGGGTCGTTATGATAGAACACATCGCCGGGATGAGTATCGTCGACAAAATAGCCGGCAACCGCCCGCAGTGCAGGCATGAGCGAGCCCAGATGAATAGGAATGTCCTGCCCTTGCAAAATCATCTCGCCCCTGCCGTTGAAGAGGGCGTTTGAGTAATCGCGGGCAATATTAAACACAGACGAACGCGACGTCTTCTCAATCGTAAGCGTCATCTCGCGCTGGGTTGATTCAAGGGCGCCCTGTATGACAGCTAAGGTAATCGGGTCAGTCTTGGCCATAGTGTTCCCTCTCAGTTGAATTCCGTAGGAATATACCTATGCCTGAACATATCCAGCAGCCCTCACCACGGCAAGTCTGCATTTGGCATGCAAGCGGAATTTCTGATATGTGGTCCGATATGTCCCCGGGACAGACAATGACAATCTAAAGGCTACATCCTACTACTGCTACTACTGAGGATATGAAAGGAGCATCGGCATGGGTCGTTTAGACGGAAAAGTCGCCATTATCACGGGGGCCGCCCGCGGCCAGGGCGCGGTTGCCGCACAAATCTTTGCGAAAGAAGGCGCGTCGCTCGTCATCAGTGACATATTGCCGGAAATCGAACAAATCGCCACTCAGATTCCCTCCGCCAGTGCGCGAGTCGAATGGGTCCAGGCCGACACCGCAGACAAGAATGCCATTCAGACTGTCGTCGAGAAAGCCATCTCAACCTTCGGCCGGATCGACATCCTGTACAATAACGCAGGCGTGATTTTGGGCAAATCGTTTCAGGAAACGACCCTGGAAGAATGGGAGCGTATTATTCGGATCGATCTCACCGGTCCGTTTCTGATGAGTCAGGCCGTTGTCCCGCATATGGAGAAACAACAGCACGGCTCGATCATCAATATTTCATCTACTGGCGGGATTCTCGGCTATCCAGCCATGGCCGCGTATAGTGCGGCAAAAGGTGGCTTAGTGAATTTAACACGTAGTATGGCCGTTGACCTGGCGCCGCATAATATTCGCGTCAACGCGATCTGTCCCGGCGCGATCGATACCCCGATGCCGCGTGAATATATCAAAGACATGGAGAACAAAGAGGCGGTGTGGCAACAAATTGCAGATGTGCATCTGCTCAAGCGGTTTGGAAGCGCACAAGAAGTCGTGTATCTGGCACTGTATCTTGCCTCGGATGAGGCCAGCTTTATGACTGGCGCGGTTATTCCGGTTGATGGTGGCCATAGCGCGTATTAAGTTCCCTCTTTTTAGGACTTTTTTTCTCTCTATGTGCCTCTGCCCCCCTTGATCTTGTGCAAATCTGAATCTCTTCTAAGAAAGGCCTCGGGGAGGCCGTGAGGGAGTTGATTCCAGAGAGTTCAACACGATACTATTCGCCTCCGCTCGGAATAAAATACTCAGCATGATCGAAGCCTCGGGTCTCACCAAACTATACGGCACCTTCCGTGCACTCTCAGATGTCAGTTTTTCCGTCAAGCATGGCGAGATCGTTGGCCTTCTTGGCCCGAACGGCGCAGGGAAATCAACCACTATGCGCATTCTGGCATGCATCCTCTCGCCCACTTCAGGCACGGCTACGGTTGCAGAACACAATGTACGCAGCGATTCCTTCGCAGTCCGCCGCCAGCTGGGCTATATGCCGGAGAATATTTCGCTCTACCCTGAGATGGAGGTCAACGCCTATCTCAATTTTGTGGGCAAGATGAAAGGCTTAGGGAGCCAGGAACGGCGTGCCCGCGTGGCCCAGGTTATTGAAGAACTTGACCTAGGGGCCGTCACTCGGGTGTATATCGGAACGCTGTCCAAAGGTTATCGGCAGCGCGTGGGTCTGGCCCAGGCCCTGCTGCATAATCCCAGCGTATTGATTCTGGATGAACCCACGATCGGTCTTGACCCAGAGCAAGCGGCCGAATTCCGCCAATTGATTCGTGGCATGCGGGGCAATCGGACCGTACTGCTGTCCACCCATATTCTGCCCGAGGTCCGGATGACGTGTGATCGCGTTATGATTATCGCCCGAGGCCAGCTCTTAGCGCTGGATACGCCGGGCAATTTAACCCTGCGCCTGCGCGATGCGAGCGAGGTTGTCGCCCAAATAGACGGCCCCCAGGCTGAGGTCGAAGCTCTCCTGCGCGGTCTGCCTGGGGTACGAGAGATCCAGGTCGAACCACAAGAGAACGACAGCCCGGCATCCTATACTATTCGCGCAGACCAAAAGCAGGATGTGCGGCCCGCTGTTGTTGAAGCCGTGACCAGTCGTGGCTGGCGTTTGTTTGAACTCCGATCCCGCGAGATGGACCTTGAAGAAATCTTTCACCGCGTCGTTGATCAGCCCCTTGCCATAGCCAGCAACGACGGAAACGCATAAATCTCACTATGGTTCTCCGAGCAGTTTTCAGCAAAGAACTTCACTCCTACTTCGGCCTCTTCTTGGCGTATGCCATCGTTGCCGTCGCCCTCGCCCTGTGCGGTTTCTTTTTCTACACCGACATTAGCTTCTTCATGATGTGGGGTGGACAAAATCTGGAGCGTGGCCTGTGGGAATTCTTTTTTCACGACCTGCGCTATGTACTCCTCCTCCTGATCCCGGCAATCACCGCGCGCTCATTTGCCGAAGAAAAAAAACTCGGCACCCTTGATCTCTTATGGACCTATCCGATCCCGGAAAGCAGTGTCTTACTGGGGAAATTTTTTGCCGCGGCGACCCTCCTACTGGTTGTCCTGGCCCTGACCCTGATCTATCCCTTCGTGCTTTCGTGGTGGTATCCGGACGTAAACTGGCTCGCTTTGCTCCCCGGATATATGGGCCTGTTTCTCATCGGCTTGGCTTTTATCAGTGTGGGGCTGCTTTTATCGTCCCTGACTGACAGCCAAGCAGTAGCCGCCATGGCCACGCTGGGCGTACTCGTCCTCTTTTGGTCGCTGACGTGGAATGAGCAGGCGGTGAGCGACACCTGGCTCCAAACCTTGCTCCAGATCTCTTTATTTGACCGCTTTTATAATTTTGCCCGCGGCGCCATTGATACCCAAGAGATCTCGTTCTTTTTCTTCTTCTTCTCCTTCTTTTTGTTGCTGACGTGGCAGGCACTCCGCTCTCGGCGCTGGCGCGGCAAAGGTGAGTTTTCCTCGCTCAAGGCATTCCTCTCGACACCAAGTCGCCGCCAGTGGATTACCGTTGCCGTCCTTGATGTGGGCATTCTCATCGGCCTCATTGGTCTGCAAACGCTCTCGATCCGCAACAATATCCGCTGGGACTTAACGCCAACTCAGGCCATGTCCTTATCCCAGCAGACGCAAGACCTGCTGACTGATCTCAAAAAAGACGCTTTACTCACGTTGTTTTTCGGAGGATCTCCGGGCAACTATCAACAATATGAAGATGTGCTGAAACGCTTTACTGCCGCTAACGCGCACTTCCAGTATCGCATCCTGCACCGAGACCGGAATTTGGGCCTTGCCCGGGAATATGGGGCAACCCACTACGGAACAGCCGTGCTCGAATACGACGGGCAGCGTAAACTTTTGTCGGGGGCAAGCGAGAATATCATTACCAATGCGCTTTTCCAGTTTCTGCGTGAGGAGAAAAAAACCATTTATTTTGTGGGCGGCCACGGAGAAAAAGATCCGCGCAGTGGTCAGCCACAGGTCGGCTATAGCGAGGCGGCCTCGGCCCTGCGCAACGAGAACTTTGTCGTTAAACCCTTTTTATTAGCTCGGGCTGAACGCGTCCCTGAAGATGCCGCCTTGGTTGTTGTGAGTGGCCCCCAGACCGACCTCTTAGCCGATGAACTCGACCGGCTCTCGACCTATCTGGCACGTGGCGGCAGCCTGCTCTTCATGCTTGATCCCCTGCCCGTCCCAAACCTGACTGACTTTCTCGCCCAGTACGGGGTCCTGCTCGATCAAGACATTGTATACGATCCGCAAAACAGGCTGTTTGGCGGCGATGCCCTCAGCCCACTGGTGTCGCTGTATAATACCGGCGTCGCAATTGTAAAGGACTTTCAAATAAGTACGATCTTTCCGCTGTCCCGTTCGGTGGAGCCAGTTATTCCGCCGCCCGCGTCTGTGCTCAAAGCTGAGCCATTCTGCCGAACCGGACCAGGATCATGGGCTCGGTTCCGTGCCGGGGCGGAATCACCCCAGGGCGCGGTGGATTTTGAAGGCACTAAAGCCCGGCCAGGGCCGATCTCACTAGCGGTCGCAGCCACTATTAATGTGGATCATGCAACAAACGCAGACGGCGCAGACGGCAACGATCCCACGCCACAGGACGAACAACCCCCTGAACAGGTGGCGCGGCTGGTGGTGTACGGCGACAGCGATTTTGCCAGCAACGCCCGTTTGTCGCTACTCGGGAATAAAGATCTCTTTCTGAATACGGTCCAGTGGCTGGTGCGGCACGAAAAGTTTATCACCCAGCGCCCCAAGGATACGCGCCAGTCGAAAATCTCGGCCCTGGTGCTGACCGCTGAGCAGACACGCCAGCTGTTCTTGCTCGCAATTGTTGTGGAACCTGGTCTTATTCTCATCATGGGCGCTCTCGTGTCGGTGTATCGACGCAGACACAGGCGAGAATGAGGCACCTCCCCTAGGATTCAATTGCCCGATCCAAGAAGGGCGGGGGAACCCCGCCCCTACGGATTCACTTTTCACCCCTCGGTTCTGCTGCCACCTGCCACTCCGTTAACCACAGACTCACGTGTCCCTGTCGCGGGCTATCCTCACCACCCACGCCGCCCAGAATGGCGAAGGATTCGTCCCGTTGCACCATGCCCACGCCGGGCGCATACAGGGTGACAGCTTTGGCTTGACCGTTTCGACTCCAAAAAGTGACCTCAAGACAGTGAGAGAACACATCCGCAGGAACCGCAGCAAAACCATCCAGCGCAGTGATTTCATACCTGCCATCCAGGGTGTGCCAGGTCGTCCCGAGTTGGAGCGGGGTTTTCAGGATAAATTGCTGTGCCGCCCCGTCACGCCGCTCATTATGCTGATCGTTATGCGGCTGCATGACGATCCCATCCGGCAACGCGGCTATGAACTCAGCGGGCGCATCTTTTGCCAGCAGGCTCTGCTGAATACGCATCACGAACCCCGACTCTTGCCGCCTGATGACTTCCCACGTCTCGGTCACAGGGTCGCTCGGGCTTCCTTCGCTCAACATATACACCCAGCGGTTTCCGACTGAGAGAGGAAAATAGTGCACCGCTGGGTCTGTGGCCCGGCTTTCTCCGACCCCAAACATAAGCAGGCCTAGCAAAAAGAAAAAAGAATGCATCATGCCACTTCAACGAGTAGAGCGCTCATGTTGGAGCATGTCAGAAAAATACGGTGTCTGCTCGATAATATCCTCAAAAAACTGACGCTCTTTTAGCGGCAACGATCCTAAGATATTCTGCTTTTGCTTGGGATCCACACTCAGATCGAAGACTTGTAGACCTTCTAGCGTTGAAAAGACAAACCTGAGATCTCCCCGCGCAATACCAAACCCAGTTTGAGGCTGCTGACGTACCGCATTGAAGCTCGTCCCGCGGATTACACGGTCACACGAGAGGGGCTGCAGTAAAGAATCTCCTTCCAACTCAGACATTATCTCCTGATTCTGCCTCGTATGCAGCAGCCCGAGACTATCAACGATGGTTGGAATCAAGTCAAGGTTAGAGACGAGGCAGTCCACGTTTACTTTGAGGTTTTATATACGCTCGGGATAGTGTTCCAGCCAAGATGGTGGGAGCCGTATGAGCAAGGGGGTATGAAATATCTCTTCACAATAATCCGATACACGCGAAATTCGGCGCTGTTGTTCGTCGAACTGGCCATGATGGGATGCAATGAGGAATACGGTCGTATCAAGCCGACCGCTGGTGCGGATGGCCGAGTAAATCCGTGAAAATGCCTGATCGAGAATAAACAGGGCACGGTCATAGCGATGGTCTGTTGTCGGCTGCTGTTGAAGCAGCGAGCTGTCTCCCTGGTACGGGCTATGTGTCGCGTTTGAATAATAGACAGCCAGGAAATGTTCATCAGCTTTAGTCTGAGTGATCAGATTGACCATCTTGTCTGTCGCAATAAGCTCATCAATCCCGAGCGAATTGACGATCTGGCCTCCAAGTTCGTGCCGAGAGAACGATTCTTGCGGTCCGTTTTGCAACATAAAGCGAGATAAGTTTGCCCAACGAAATGACGACGGGGTCACGAAGAAAGAGTTGAGTCCTGCCGCATGCGCCCAATCCCAAATAAGTGGAATCCGGGCGAGCCGGCGAGTTGACTCCCATGGGCCAACGCCCGTCAAGAGAGAAGGCACACTCAGGTCAGAAGAGTTCGAATTCGTATACGCCCATCGGAAAAGAAAGAAATTCTCAGTTTCCTGCGCCAGCCACTGGCTGAGGAAAGGCATCGTTTCTTCGCTATACCCGTAAAAGCTCAAACGCGGTGTGCCCCAAGACTCATTGATAATCCACACAATATCGAAGGCTACGGGAATGGGAGCAGCGTCTACATGATCAGGCAACGACGAGCGGTAGAGTGATGGCCGGGCTGGATGCCGAATAGCACGAGTCAGGGCTGTGAAAAACGCGCCGTCTGGCAGCTGATACTGCCCCGTCACTTGTTTGTCAGTTTGTCGAGACTGCAGCCCCAGGAGGACGCCTAGGAAAAGGCCGCACAGCAGCACCAAGCGGCCCTTGCGTAAGAAGACGCCAGCCCCTGTCCGTGGTCTCCACACGCCGAAACTCCCCAGCACAAGAAGCACAAAGGTTCAGCACGAGCGACCAACTCGCCCATCCGACGAAGTAGTCGATACCCAGACTGAGTTCATCAGTAATGGGAGTCAG
>CAUZQN010000005.1:0-16397 GCA_963581605.1 uncultured Binatia bacterium (SeqCode) | reverse complement strand
AAGCGTGAGCCACGATTGGGCGCTGTCACACCACAGTTGCGCCTCCGGCTTCAACCAGGAAGTGTCATCCAGCGTTCCAGCTTTAAGAAAATCCATAGTCGGCATGGCTTCAACCTCAGACAGGATAGGCGAGCCACACTTCCCGCAGAATTTCCGAATGACAGCTTGGCCACTCGTCCCTTTATCACTAAAAGCCGACAGACTCCCCTCGATTTTGAGAGTGCCCTTGGGAACAGCCACAAGCACAGAAAACGCACTACTGGTTTGTTTTTGACAGTTTTTGCAATGGCATACCGCCATCATCATGGGGTCGGCATCGCAGGTATACCGAATACTCCCACACAGACATCCGCCAACGATCTTAGACATACACGTCCTCCTGTTTCGGTTGGTACTTTGGCCAATATCATGTGGTCTGGGGAGGATGAAGGGGTAAGGGGCCTCTATATCCGCTCACGCTGAGTTGCCGAAGCCTGTCCTAAGAAGGCTGAAAGGGGAGAGGAACGGTTCTTCCCTTGCCAAAGAGCAAGTAGGATACGTATAGGGAGGCTGTCTTGAAAACAAAACTCACTGTCACTATTGATAAGGAACTCATCCCGCAGGTAAAACAATACGCCCGGTCTCAGGGCGTCTCATTATCTCACCTGATCGAAACGACGCTGAGAGAGCTCAGTTCGAACGCAGGCACCTCTTTTTCAAATCGGTGGGGCGGGAAGTTTCGATCGGCGGATCGAGACGATGAACGCTATCGTGCGCTTGCAAAAAAGTATTTATGATTTTCTTGCTCGATCGGTACTGCGCGATTTCTTTTAGCCTCTCCCTTACTGACATGCAGGAGAACCGTAGGGCGGGTGGAACGTAGAGATACGTACCGAATCAGGCTGGGTCATCTGACTCAGCCTGATTTTCTCTTTTTCTATTTATCCTACTTGGCAGTCGGCCGTGTCACGCCGGCCATGGCCTCTTTGACCGTCGTCTTCAGAGGATACTGGGAGTAGTCGGCCTTGAGTTCAAGTGTATGGCCGTTTGGATCGGTGACGTACACAGAGGTGCCATAGCCTGTCGCGCCGTACAGCTCGACGGGTCCAAAGGTAATCGGAACGTCGTTGGCTTTCAAATAATTCACAATCGCATCGAAGTCACCGTGTAGGAGCAGACACACATGATCCACACCACGCTGGTCTTTTTCAGCCAGCGTTGCTCCTTCCGGCAAAACGCGTAGGTCGATCAGATTTCGGCCACAACGCAGCTGATACAAACCCATGTCTTCGATGACTCGCTCGACAGCAAGTCCGAGAATCTTTGTGTAGAAATGCAAAGTCTTTTCTATATCCGTGACCTGCAGCACCACATGATCAATGCCGTGAAATTGTATCGGGCAGTCGGATTTCATATATCCTCCTTTGTCATTTGGTGTAGGAACGAAACGTACTCATCGGCCTCAACTGACGCCCGAGGACATGCCTAGTCCTCCACCGGTACAAAACGCTTCACATCAAACCCATTAATAACTGCGGGGTTGTGAAACATCTCGACGGCGTTGGCCACTTCCATCAACGACAGGCTCATATGAAACAGCCACTCGGCATCAAGCGGCATGTTATCGAGCGGCAACTGGTTGAGATATTCCATTACCGCCTCCAGACGCGGAGACATGCTGTCATAGAACTCCTGAATGTCTTCCATGCTACTAGCGAGCCGCTTGCTGGTGCGCTCCTGTTCTTTGGCCAACGCCCAGCCCACAAAGGGCTCAAGGTCGTCAAAAGCAGAGGGCAGTTTTTGCGCGGTCATGGTTTATGCCTCGGCGTAGAAGCGTTCGAGCACTTTATGGAAATAGCGGATCTGCACTTCCTCGTCTTGGAAATACAGCTCTTTCTTCGCCCGTGAGGCAAGCCCGATATGGATCTGCTCGTGGGCGGTTGCGTCCTCTTGCAGGAGATCACGCAGCAGGCATTTGAAATATTCCTGGCCGACCCGTTGTCCGGCATTTTCAGCAGGACGGCAATAGAGCTTGATATCCCAATCGGTTTGATTGACTGCGTTGGGCCAGAAATTATACGTCATATAATAATCGTGCGAGACACCTTGAAAGAGCAGCAGGGCCATATTGGGAAAGATCGTGTAAAAGTCGAAGGGGCCAATGCGGGGTAAGCGATATTCGGTCTCGGCAACGCTGAATTGGACTGCCAGCTTTTCGGTCGCAGGTCCAACGCGATCATCGGGCGATTCTGACGAATACACACTGTGATGATTAAACAGACGCACATCAAGCAAACGCGTATATTTGCCATCTTTCATCACACAAAACTGCGGAATAGTCCGGCGGTGCTGAAAGGGGATATGATACAGCTCGTTCTGGGCATCAAGAGCAACCTTCCAGTTAGCGTGTTCGTCAATTTTATACTGCCCCATCAAAGCCAATTCGCTAAAGCCGCCCCCCTCAAGCTGGTCAGCCACACCACCTAAGTATTCTCTGAGGCTCTCATTCGGCTTAGGATCAAGATTAATAAAGATAAAGCCTTCGAACACATCGGTATGGATCGGGCTCAGGCCCAGGTCACGCTTGGGGAGATCGAAGAAGTTCTCTTCATCCGACACCCAGGTGAGTTCGCCCTTGGTGTTATACGACCAAGCATGAAACCCGCAGGTAAGCGAGCCATTGCATGAGCCCTTCTCATCCCACACCAGCTTATTGCCGCGATGCGAGCACACGTTGTGAAAGCCGCGAACCACACCATCCTTGCCGCGCATGATGAGGACCGACGCGTTGCACGCAACCAGATCTTTGGCAATATAATCACCGGGATTGGGAATCTCCTCTACCCGTCCGATATTCAGCCAAGCTCGCCGAAAAATCTTTTCTCGTTCGAGCTCGAAATACTCCTGGGAAATTAACGGTTCTGCGGATACGGGACCCGTGCCAACTTCCGGATATTTTTTTGCCCAGCGTTTGTCGTCGATGACGGTTTGCATAGAGGTCCCTCCTTATGGAACAACTGTACCCACTACCCATACTCGGTGAGGGAAGCGGGCGTCAAGCTATGGGAACTCGGATGTCCTCAATAGAAAGGGCAGCCACATCAAAAAGGGCAGCCCCATGGGGCTGCCCCTACCCTTTCGTATGGATTCTCACCAACGCGCCTATCTTCCCACCGCCCGCATATCTTTTGGTATCACGTCACCGTCTTGGACGATGAGCTCATCATCCAAGTAGAGCGTGCAGCCCTTCATGGGCAGATCCATGTGGCAGGCGGTGTCGTTCGTGCCGCCGAGCTCGGTATTGGGTCCAGTCGAGAACAAGACGTTGCCATAGAACGCGCGGCCATCCATGCCGATCGTTGGTGCGCCAGTGGCCAAATAATCCCAGCGCGCCAGGTCGTTCAGCCCCCAACCGATGTGCGAGATCGCAAACGCACGCGGGTCGTGAAAGCCGTCCATATAGTCCTTCACCAACATGGCATCAAAGCCGCCCTTACTATCAACGATCATGCCTTCCCGGATGGTGAACTCGATAGGTTCTTGGAGATATTTATTAAAAGGAAACAAAATATCGCCTCGATCCATGACCACCTTTCCGTTCACCCCGGTCTCTGATCCTTGGGTGGCAAGGAAGCCGCCGGGCCAGTGATCCCAGCGGCCAGGCGCATCGGTAAAACCATATTCGGTCAGGACAGGATATTTGCCCAGCTCATAGCTGACATCGGTTCCAGCCGGATTGGTAAAGCGAAGATTGTGGGCTTTTGCCAAGCGTGCTTCAGCGGCCTCCACACGATCGCGCAACTCTTGCGTAGGGAAAAGGCGCGCTAGGACTTCAAACGGCTCGACAACAAGTAGGATACGGGTGTCTGCGGCTTGGATCTCAAGCTGCTCTTTTGAGAAGAGCAGAAAGATCAGATCCACAACCAGATCAGCGCTTTTTAAGGCTTCAATGGCAGGCTTATTTCCAGAGAGGGCGTTCTGGCCGACTTCGCCCCCCACTTGTTGCGCCCCACCAGCCGTTCGCGCCGGCAAATTAACATTGAAAACATCAACGCCCAGCTCGCGCGCGGCAATCATGAACGCGG
This sequence comes from uncultured Binatia bacterium (SeqCode), assembly GCA_963581605.1. Lineage (GTDB taxonomy): Bacteria > Desulfobacterota > Binatia > Bin18 > Bin18 > Bin18. Next base: position 12,333 of record CAUZQN010000005.1, on the reverse strand, counting down.
ACGCATACTCAACTGCTTGTTCCGCCTCAGACAGAACCGCAATGGTCTCGCCTTGTTTCACTTTGCACAGTTCGAGTTCCTGCCGGAACAAGCTCACCATAGTATTGGTCTGACTCATAGACAGTGCCATTGTTCCTCTCCTTTTTTATCCCTTTTCGTCCCTTTTCACCTTAGCCCTTTACCGTTGCTCGCCAAATACTTTGTCCAAATAGTAGTTCATCACATGATGCACAGCGATTTCATACTTCGACATAGGTCCTGGCTGATAGGCTCGGGACCGGAAGCCACGCTGTAAAGACTGTACCATGCTCATGTCTTCCTCTAGCGCAACGTGCAGAAAATCCTCATAGACTTTGATGCGTTCCTTAAAATCCGGCAGATCAAAACGCTGCTTGGGAAACAGCATGTGCACGAGGGCCATGCTGCGGTTCGCGTCAATAGGCCATTCGGTAATGTAATGGATATTATCCTGCCTGGCATAGAATCCCATATTCGGCTGGAGATGGCTAGAATAGCCCTTCTCCAGATGTTCGCCTGACAGCCAGGGCATGAAATCAAAGCGCGGCTTGCCATCATGGGTCATGGGACTCACACCTTTGAAACGGCCATAATAACCCCACGGTTTGAGCTGGAATTCATATGATTCGAGGGGCTGATGCGGACCAAACGAAGAGGCGTGCAAAGTTGCCAGATGATAAATATCGACCAGATTCTCAGCCGTGGCTTTCCAGTTACAGTCATATTCGATGGCGAACTTTATCGCTAAACGCAGATCTTCGGGTTGGTATGGCCCAAAGACCTCAGGAAAGTCGCCTAAGAATTCCAGTAAGCTCTGACTGTCCGGATTGAAATTGAGAAAAACAAACCCACCCCAGGTGTCGAGCTTGAGGGGTACGAGGCTGTACTGCTGCATATCAAAGTTCTCAATCTCTTTTGTATAGGCCGCAGCTCGGAGCCGCCCACACAGATCATACGTCCAGCCATGATAAGGGCACTGGAACCGCTTGGTATTGCCCTGGCCAACCGCGACCTCGGTCCCGCGATGGCGGCAGACATTGTAAAAGGCGTTGAGCTGCCCGTCTTCATCCCGAACCACCATAATCGGTTCATCCGCAATACACAGCGTGAGATAGTCTCCTGGCTTTTCAAATTCCTCGACGCGTCCAACGCACAGCCAGTCTCGCAAGAAGATACGTTCTTTCTCTAACTCGTAGGTCTCTTGTGAGGTGTAAAAGTCACCCGGTAGATGCCGGGCTTGATGCAGGGGCGATTGGGTCGGTGCAATACGGGACGCGAACTGCGACCCGACACCCTGCGTACCGTTCTCATGAGAAGACAGTGCCATATCAACCAGCCTCCTTTTGATTTAGCGTATACCGTTCGCTCACGACCGGTCAACCAAAAGTCTTGACACTCTTTCACCCCACTGCCAGACTCGCGTCGTAACCTACGTAATGAGCGAGGGGACAAATCGCGTAGGTCGGGTTTAGCGGAGCGTAACCCGACATCGCCCTGATCGAACGAGAACCGCAGCTGAGACGAGCTGACCATAAGGAGGAAAGAGCATGCAGTTTGGCGTTTGTGTTGCCACGAAAATCGATGACTGGCAAATGATCAAATATGCGGAAGAGCTGGGCTATGACAGGGCCTGGATCCCGGACTCACAGATGATCTGGTCGGACTGTTACGCCACCTTAGCACTTGCCGCACAGAACACATCGCGCATTCGTATTGGGACTGGAGTTGCCATCCCTGGGACGAGAATCGCTCCAGTCACCGCTCACTCTATTGCTTCTATTAATCGCATAGCACCAGGCCGAGTCTTTTTAGGTATTGGCACCGGCCATACTGCCATGCGGGTCATGGGTATGCAGCCTATGCGCATTCGGGACTTCCGGGAGTATCTACGGGTGGTCAGGACGCTGCTGCAGGGGGAGGAGGTTGAATACACCCTTCATGACACAACTCAGACGATCCGCTTTCTTCATCAGGACTTAGAGTTCCTGAATTTGGACGATCCGATTCCGATTATTGTGGCCGCCAATGGTCCTCGAGCCCTGAAAACTACAGGTGAGTTTGGTGACGGATGGGTCGCAGGGATGAAACCAGGACCGGAAGTCTTCCGTAACGATTTGCGTCAGGTCCAAGCAGGGGCAGAACAGGTAGGCCGGACGTTACCCGGCAGTTTCCATACTGCGGCTCTTACGACGGCCATCGTGCTTCGACCCAGAGAGTCGCTGACCTCGGATCGGGTTATTGAGATGTGTGGTTCTCAGGTCGCAGCCATCATCCACTTTGTATACGAAATATATAAACAAACAGGCAGTGAGGAAGTCATCCCGGAAGGTTATCGAGGAATCTGGGATGAATACTGCGCCCACGTCGAGCAGATGGAGACGCCACAGGACAAACGCTACCTCCAGCTTCACAACGGCCACTGCACCTTTCTCGTGCCCGAAGAGCGCCGCTTTGTCACGCCTGAGGCCATCCAGGCTGCGTGTCTGGTTGGTGAACCAGAAGAAATCATCCATCAGATCCGGGCAGTCGAAAAGGCTGGCCTGAAGGAAATCACACTCTTACCACCCATGGCAGCAGCACGCGCGGTATTCAAGGACTTCTCCGAGCAGGTTATGCAGCGCTATTAGAGAACAGGACTCAGGAGCATACACTTACCGCTTGATCTGGGTGGGCGTAGGTGTAAAGCCATCCAATACAAACACTCGATCCCGCTTGTACAGACGTCCTTCGAGGACAATCGGGCGGCCTCGCATAGCCGGGCTTTGGATAGCGGTCAATAATTCCGGAGCACCGGCCAGGACAAAAGACTTTTGCATGGATTCCAGCACCCGCCAGGCCGGCTTGCCATTATCGCGGCGGTCTGTACTGCGAACATGCATCGTCCACGTCTGCTTGTTAATACGCATCCACAGCGTACGCGGATAATCGCCCGGTCCGTCCTCAGGACTTAAGAGTACGCCGGAAAGATGCATAGGCATGCCGTAAGAGATCCAGCAGCCTGATAGTACAAGAACAACGGCGAAGACAACCCCTTTCATTCATTCCTCCCTTTGAGGAGCCACTCTTTCTCGTGCATATGTCTCACTGACGAGGCGAGCAAGGGTTGCCCTGCTTCGCGGCGGTGAACCTGATATGAGTCTGTATATGAGAAGGGAGATCCGACTCGGTCCTGGCCTACTCGTCACGGCGGCCTTTATCGGCCCTGGTACGGTCACTACAGCCAGCGTAGCCGGGGCGCAGTTTGGCTTTGCCCTATTATGGGCGGTTGTTTTTTCTGTCATTGCCACTCTTATTCTGCAAGAAATGGCGGCACGACTGGGCGTCATTGGACGCTGCGGGCTGGGAGAAGCATTGCGGACTGCGATTCAGCATCCAATCCTCCGCCCTGGCCTCGCGTTCCTCATCATAGTCGGTATTGGCTGCGGCAATGCCGCATTTGAGATGGGCAATATCCTGGGTGCGGCAGTGGCCTTGGCCGACCTCTCTTCACTACCAGCTTCTTCGTGGGTACTTGTGATTGGCGGTCTTACTTTTTTCCTGCTCTGGTCCGGGGCCTATGCACCTCTAGAGCACATGCTGATCCTTTTGGTGGTCATCATGAGTAGCGTCTTCCTCCTCACAGCCAGCCTTGTCCAGCCGTCGCTGTCCGATATCCATTCCGGCTTCTTCACGCTGACGATGCCTCCCGGTTCATTCCTTACTGTCATGGCGCTCATCGGAACGACAGTCGTCCCGTATAATTTGTTTTTGCACGCCAGTGCGGTTCAGATAAAATGGCCGGTCACCGACCTCTCTCGGCAGACCCTACGAGCAGCCCGCACCGACAGCCTGGTCTCGATTAGTCTGGGTGGTTTACTGACTGTGGCGATTCTAACAACAGCGGCCTCGACATTTTTTATGCAGGGCATTCCGCTGAAGAACGCGGCGGCTATGGCCACACAGCTTGAACCCCTCGTCGGCACAAGCGCCCGCCTCCTCTTTGCCAGCGGTCTCTTTGCGGCGGGGTTGACCAGCGCGATCACTGCCCCCCTCGCTGCCGCGTATGCCACAGTCGGGATACTGGGTTGGTCGACAAGTCTGAAGAGCAGAAACTTTCGGCTCGTGTGGGCGAGCATTGTTTTGATTGGCACGGGCTTGGCTTTTTTCGGCACTCGCCCGATTCACGCCATCTTACTCGCACAGGCAGCCAATGCATTTCTACTCCCACTCCTAACCGGCTGCCTCCTCTTTGTCATGAACCAGAAATCCCTTCTTGGTTCATACACCAACGGAATTCTCGCGAATACGCTGGGCGGCAGTGTCTTTCTTATCGTCACCAGCTTAGGCATCTTTCAATTGCTGAGAACGCTTGGGATAGTATAAGGCTGAAACACAGACGCATGAGGCTAGAGGAAAAGGATCTGCTATGAAAATCGACGTGCATACCCACTTCATGTCAGAGCAGATGGCCCGCCACCTAGAGAAGCGCAGTCACTTTCCGTACACAAAATTCGTTGACGGCACCTACCACTTTCATTGCTGTCAGGGACTCACCGTCCCCATGGTCCCGCCCTTATACGACATGCAGGCAAAGCTGGCAGACATGGATGAAGCCGGCATTGATGTCGGGATTCTGAGCCTTGCCGTACCCGGCCCGGAGCTGCTGGGCGGAGCGCAGGCAGATGAGATGGCTCGAATCACGAACGATCTGCTGGCCGAGCTGATTGCCGGCCATCCAGACCGTTTCTGGGGCTATGCGACCTTGGGATTCGGCGATATCGAGGCCTCACTCAAAGAGCTCGACCGCTGCATATCAACGCTGAAATTTCGCGGCTTGCAATTATATTCGAATATCAATGGGAAACCCTTAGATGCCCCGGAGTTTCGGCCGATTTTTGCACGCATCGCCGAACTTAAACGCCCGATTTTTATTCATCCGACCGTTCCATTGAATCAAAACTATTTGACCGACCTCGTGCCTGTACCCGTCCTCGCCTTTATGGTCGATAACACCTTGGCAGCCATGCGTCTGGCCTTGTCTGGCATACTGTCAGAATACGCCGCCGCACCGATCATTATTCCGCACGCAGGGGCCACGGTGCCGTATCTCATGGGACGGCTGGATAGCATGCTGGAATACTTCGGCGGAGCGGAAGCAATACAAGAGCCAAGCCGGTTCCTCAAAAAGCTGTATATGGATACCGTGGTCTACCAGCCGGAGCCGCTCCAGTGGTGTTTGTCTCTCATGGGCGCAGATCAACTCGTGCTCGGGACCGATCACCCCTATGGCGCGTGGCGTCGGCCTATCCAGTTGCTGGAGGAGGTTGCCTGCTCAGATAGCGAACGACAGCAAATCCAGCACGGCAATGCCGAGCGTTTGTTTCAGCCCTAAACAGCACGTCTGACGGAGGTCAGCATGAGTCATCTCTTTGCCTATCTTTCTCGGATGAAATTCATCCGGCGGTGGGGTCTGATGCGCAGTACGTATCCGGAGAATATCCAGGAACACAGCCTCCAAGTCGCCATGGTTGCACATGCCCTCGCCCTGATTCGCAATCGTCTGTTTAGCGGCACTGTCAACCCCGAACGCACAGCTGCCCTGGCGCTGTATCACGACGTCAGTGAGGTCCTGACCGGTGATTTGCCCACCCCGGTCAAATATTTCAATCCTAAGATTAAGACCGCCTATCAGGATCTTGAAGAGACAGCGCTACACAAGCTGTTCAGCATGCTGCCGGATCAGCTGAAAGCCGACTATCAGCCTTTCTTTAGTCTCGACCAAGCCGACGCCAGCCACCATGAGCTGGTGAAAGCCGCAGATAAACTGTGTGCCTATATCAAATGTCTGGAAGAAATCAGCACGGGTAATCAAGAATTCTCACAAGCAGAGCAGACGCTACGGAATACGGTCGAAGGCATTGATCTGCCGGAAGTGCGTTACTTCCTGGAGACGTTTATCCCAAGTTTCCGCCTCACCCTCGACGAGTTAGGGTAAACGGATAGGAAAAAAAGAAAACGGCAACAACGATACCGCAGGCAGGCATTCTGCCTGAACCCAACCAACACGCCCTGTTTTTGGTCGTCCGAGTCAAAGACCCTTCTTCTGTGGCAAAAGCGGCTAGCTGCTAGCAGCCTGAGCCAAGGCACGATGTGCTTCAAGGTCAAAGAAAATCTCTTTCCCCGGGTTTTTCATTTCGGGACTCTCGCCCAACCTCACGATGCGTGCGGCGATCTTGCCAGGTGCAATATCGAGCAAGCCTATAGTCCCCAGGCGCGTAGACCACAAATGCGGATGGGTCGGGCTGCCGGAGTTAATCTGGAGAACACCGTCTCGATAGTCGAGGCGCTCAAAATGGGTATGCCCGGTGATGATGATGTCCGCGTGTTCTCCCCCCAGGTACATATCCTTTAGGGTCGCAATCGGACGCTCCTCAGGCTCCATATCGTGTATCATGGCAATCCGCCAGCCTTCGAGCTTCATCCACTGGATGTCATCCAGGCGCGCGTCTTCCCATCCACCGTCATTATTGCCACGAGCCGCCAAGGTCGGCGCAAGCTCTTCGAGCCAGTCCAGTACCCGAGGGGAAACAATATCCCCACCGTGCAGAATGAGGTCTACGCCTTCGAATGCGGTCTTCACTTCGTCCCACAGGTCACGAATTGTGCTGGGTAGGTGGGTGTCAGTCAGCAGGCCAATGCGCATAGAGTCACAGCTCCCTTTCTCTATTCTTTTAACCTATCCAAGCTGACTGGGGAGAGAAAGCAGGGAGGCCGCAAGCACCGGCCGGCTGCACACCGAGACGGAATATGGGCAGAGTCCGTTCAGGGAGAGGAAGCGACCTTCCATTTCGTACTCCCGCTCGCCCCTGCTGCTGAAGAAAAAACCACCGACAGCCACGCCGAACTATACAGAATCGCGCAGGTTGCCTAGATCCATAGATCTATGGATCTATGACGGCTGCGTTTGACCGGCAATAGCTGGTTGCGCTTGACCGGCGCTGTGTCTGTATCCCTTCTCTCTAGCGGCTTCCTGCCTTTCCTTTTTTTGGATACCGGATAGCCCCTTTTTATTCAGAGCAGGCTGCCTCCTATGCCCGAGATGGACGGGTATGAGGCCACAGCAGCGATTCGTCAACACGAGGCGGACGCCCCCGTATCCCTATCATTGCCATGACGGCCAATGCCATGCAGGGCGACCGCCAGCGCTGCTTAGACGCGGGTATGGATGATTATGTGTCCAAGCCCGTCAAGCCGGCTGCCCTGCGTACGGTTTTAGAGCGCTGGCTCCCCACCACCACTGCTCAGCCGGCGGCGTAAATAGGGATCCCGCCACCCGCCGAGTATTCCGCTTTCAGTCATGCGAACGGGCTCGCTTCAGATGCCGAAGAACTTGGCGGCGTTCTCACCTAAAATTTTATTGACAGATGACTCTGGCAAACGGCTCAGAGATGCACGCGTTTTCTTCACCGGCTCGGTAAACCCTTCGGCATGCGGATAATCCGAACCGACAAAAAATTTACTATCCCCAACCAATTCCACCATATATGGCAGAGTGCGTTCGGTTGGGTCGGCAGAGATCCAGATATTCCGCTCAAAGTACTCACTTGCCAGGCGTTTCATTTGGGTCGTGTGGCCCATATAGCTAAACCGGTAATCGAGCCGATCAAGCCACTCGGCGACCCAGCCGCTGGCAGATTCGATCGTTGCCACACGCAGGCGCGGAAAACGCTCGAAGACACCGTCATAGACCATAGTCGTGAGTGCCATGCGCGGGTCCTGAATCACATTCATACTCAGGAACATGAAGCCCGGATCACGGTCACAATACCATTCATTACCGATATACTTTTTGTGGACAACCAGATGGAGGCCAACGGCAATGTCCAAATCTTGCGCCGTCGCCCAGATGGGATCAAAGTCCGCGTGGCCAAAGCTCTTGCCCGCTATCGGAAGGGCGCCAACAAAGACACCGCGCAGCCCGTCCTTGGCAAGTTGCTTGATCTCCTCAACAGCGGCGGCAGGATGACGTAACGAAATATGTCCGAGCGGATACAGCCGATCCGAGTATCCCTGACATACCTCCACCGCCCAACGGTTATAAGCACGACAATGGGCTGCAGCCAGTTCCGGGTCTTCGACCAGATCCTCCCAGAACAGGCCGAGGGTGGGGTAAATGAATTGGCTCTCGATGCCCTCGCTATCAAGAAACTGGAGTCGTTTGTCCATATCCTCAAGCGAGTGACTAAAAGCTGCAGCCGGATCAAAGGACTTTAGCCCCTGGCCGGCTTCTTTTTGTCCATACCCCACGGCAACACCAAGGAGTTCTTCTATGCTGAGATCGCCCGAATGGTCGATCTTGAAATCTTCAACCACAATCGTATAGCGGTCATTGTTGGGGTCTTGTTCAAACCGCAAGCAGCGAGAACGATATTTCGGGTCGATATACTGCTCCCACAAATCAAGCGGTTCCATAAAGTGACTGTCAGCATCAATAATGCGTGTCATAGTGCCTCTCCTCTAAGCGTTTCCGGCTTCTCTCATCGTCGCGACAAACTGCTTTACCTGCGCAAAGAGTTCGTCGGGCTGATCCGTAGTCGTCAGCATATATAACCCTTGTACTCCTGCTGCTTGATACGCTTGCGCTTCTGCGACGGAGACATGCGCGCCCACAAGCGTTGTAATCTCCAACTGAGTAGCATCGCGCCCGGCCTTTTCCATTAGAGACTGCAGCGTCTCACATTTGTTTTGGATAGCATCCGGAGACAGAAAGACTGGCTGCCAGCCGTCTCCCCACCGCGCCACGCGGCGTAGCGCGGGCAGAGTATTGCCACCAATCCAAATCGGAGGATGCGGTTTTTGAACGGGCTGAGGTCCAAAATTTACATCGCGATCAATCGTTCCATACGCTGTGCTCAGACGTGGATGCTCATCCGTCCACAGCGTTTTCATCACATTGAGACAGTCCTCGCTCAACGCGGCGCGATCCTCGAATGGGACACCAAGAAACTCGAATTCGTCCTTCAGCCAGCCTATCCCTACCCCGCAGATAATACGTCCGCCAGACAAACGATCAAGCGTCGTGAGCATCTTGGTCACTGCTACCGGATGGCGATACGGCAGGATAATCACGCTTACTCCCAATCGCACTCGGGTCGTAATTGCAGCCAGAAATGCCAGGGTTGTGAAACAGTCCGGCCAATCATGCTCCTGGTACACGTGCCATGGTGGATTATCCATTTTCATTGGGAACGGGGTCCGAATTTTTCGGGCCGGCAGGACATGGTCGCCAATTAAGATAGCCTCACAGCCCAGTTCTTCCGCGAGTTGAGCCATATCCCGTAACACCGCAGGGTCAGTCACCGCCGCGCCGCTATTCACGTGTATTCCGTACTGCATACGCCCTCTCTTTTGTTTCTCCGAGTAAAGACGTTAGCGCGGAGCGCCGGACAGGGTCAAGGGAAAAGATTAAATGAAGAGAGACGTATGCCGTAGCCATACCGTTCTGCGGCTGCGGCATATCGCTGGGTGAAAAGGTTTTGACGCGGCGTTTGTCTCCGTGGTATTACACAAATAACAAATGGGTATTACTGGAGGAAGAAGAATGAAAACCATCTCCCTCAAACTTGCTGACACATTCGATGCAGAGTTGGCGGCAGTCGCTCGGCAAAGAGGAATAAGTAAATCGGCCCTGATTCGAGATGCGGTCGAGACATTCTTACGGACAAATGGACGTGAAGAACCGAGTTCTGCCCTTTCCCTGGCTGAAGACCTAGCGGGCTGCCTGGCCGGGCCAGGAGATCTCTCAAGCAATCCAGACTACCTCCGAGAATTCGGACGATGAGAGAGCGGGTAATCCTTGATACCGGTCCTTTGGTTGCCTTTTTGAATAGGCGAGACCAGTATCATAGCTGGGTAAAAATGCAGTGGGCGCAGATTACCCCGCCCCTGCTCACCTGTGAAGCAGTGTTGGCAGAAGCCTGTTTCTTGGTTCAGCACCTCCAGGGCGGAAGTTCTGCTGTTGTGGATTTAGTCCAGCGTGGAGTTCTGGCCCTTTCGTTCCACCTTAGCAGAGGAAACCGTTGCCATTTCCAAAATGCTGAAAAAGTACGCAAATATTCCAATCTCCCTCGCCGACGCTTGTATCGTCCGTATGGCTGAACAACAGGCTAAAAGCGTTGTGTTGACCTTGGATAGCGATTTTCGGGTGTACCGCAAGGACCGCCGTCACGTTATTCCAACGCTTATGCCTCCAACTCCGTGACGTGTTCTTAGCCCATCAAACCTTCGTCATACAGAGCGCTATGCACGGCGTGCAACCCAGATTTGCTCCTGTCCATAACGAAAGGGCCGACGTCGAAAATCGCCGTACAGCTCCTCCACCTTGAAGCCGCATAATTCCAACAGGTAACGCATCTCGTGGCGATAGATATAGCGCAACCTGAGTGGTCGGTAGGTCTTGCTTATGACATGTCCTGCGTCGTCCAGTTCTTCAAAAATTGTGTCTTGCTCAAGCACTTGACGGTCCATGTCGTATTGCCGTGTTGTCCATACGACAACACGATTTCCGTTGCGCGGATGAATAAACTCGGAATCTTTCTGCAGGCAGGACCCCTGGAGTCCTAAATGAGAGGCTATCATCTCTATGTTGGGATCAAAGATGTTAAACACAAGGCGGCCATTGTCGGTCAGGTGTTTGCGCATACACGTCAGAGCACGACGTTGATCTCTTGGCGTCGTGAGATGGAGAAATGCACGGTAAGGAATCGTAATCAACGCAAAGCGCTTGCCCAAAGCGAAATCGCGCATATCGCCTTCAATCAACTCAACCCGCTCCTGGGTTTCCGGGCTTGTAGCGGCCAGCTTTTGCCTGGTGAGAGCGAGCATAGCCGGAGCCTGATCTAAACCCACCACAGCACAGCCAGCTTCGGCCATGGGGATTAAGATCCGGCCGGTTCCACAACCGATCTCTAACACTGGCGTATCGGCCTGACGCGCCTCTTCAATATAGAACTGCACATCACCCACAAGGCCGGTCGAGTAACAATCGTAAAACAGGGCGGCAATTTCGTCGTATTCTTGCTGATCGTATTCTTTCATGTCCAGATTCCCAGCCACGCTACGCCATGCATTCTACTCGTTACGCTTCTTTTCATAAGGCAGGCATACTGGCATATTCCATTTCCTTTGTGAATCAACTCTTCTTCCTATAAACAAGGGCAGAAAACTGTCTCGCCTGCAGGTGAGGTAGCAGTTATGTAGGAGGGGACGGGGAACCCTTCTGGCTCAAAAACCAGTTAACACAAGAGAACACTGAGACCCGAATCAACAGCGCTGGAGGAGAAGACTTATGTCGGCCAGTAGTTTTGCACTCCCGGAAGACGTCTATAACCAAGCCCTTGTGGCCCATGTCCATCCACGCGACTGGACGAACCCAGAGCCTGCTCCGAGATACAATCTTGTCGTCCTGGGTGGCGGTACTGCCGGGTTAATTACTGCAGCCGGAGCAGCCGGACTGGGCGCGAAGGTCGCCCTGATCGAACGAGAACATTTAGGCGGCGACTGCCTGAACGTTGGCTGCGTTCCGTCAAAAGCCCTCATTCGGGCGGCGCGGGCGTATGCGGATGTACGCGATGCCGGGCAGTACGGCGTGGAAGTCCCTGAGGGAATACGCGTTAATTTCCCGGCGGTTATGGAACGCATGCGGCGGCTACGATCAGAGATCAGTCCGAATGATTCCGCCGCACGCTATCGTGACGAACTCGGCGTGGATGTATTCTTAGGCGACGGTCGCTTTGTCGATTCGGATACGGTCGAAGTAGACGGGAAGAAAATGCGTTTCCGTCGTGCGGTGATCGCCACGGGAGCCCGGGCAATCCCGCTCCCTATCCCCGGTCTCACCGAATCCGGCTATCTGACAAACGAGACGGTGTTCTCGTTGACCGAGCTGCCCAAACGGCTCGCCGTTATCGGTGCCGGTCCGATTGGCTGCGAACTGGCCCAGACGTTCGCCCGATTCGGATCGCAAGTGACATTATTGGAAGTCATGTCGCAAATCCTCATCCGCGAGGACAAGGACGCCGCCGCACTCATCCAAGCTGCCCTGATTCGGGATGGCGTCTCCCTCGCTCTGGGCTGCAACATCAAAGGTCTCACCCAAGACGGCCAGGACAAAGTGCTGAATATTGAAACGGATGGGGAAAGCCAGGAAGTACGTATTGACGAAGTCCTGCTCGGAGTGGGTCGCGCGCCCAACGTCGAAGGGCTCAACCTAGAAGCGGTCGGAGTCGATTTCGATACCAAACAAGGAGTGAAGGTTGACGACCGGCTTCAGACGAC
>CAUZQN010000004.1:0-18537 GCA_963581605.1 uncultured Binatia bacterium (SeqCode) | reverse complement strand
TTGCCATGCAAGAAGGGGGAAAGACGGTCTTCACCCTGCGTGACTATGTTTTCTCTCAGCTTAATAAAAAGCCCACGGATTTTTGGGAACAGCCGGAAGAGGAAGAGGGGAACGGAGAGGATGAGGCCACGGCAGCGGAGTCTGCAGACTCTGATGGTGAGCCCGCTTCGATGTTCGAAGCGGAAGTGTTGTAGATTTCATTCTAAGCGCCGTGAAGCACCTCTTTCATCTCTCGCCCGCCGTGTGATACGCCCCTCATCCAAAATCTGCAAGACCTGCTGAAAGCGAGAAACTCTTCGCTAGTTCTCGATTACGACTTCAACACGGCGATTCTTGGCCCGCCCGGATGAGTTATCCGACCCGTCCGGATTTGTATTCGGTGCGACCGGATAACGCTCACCATAGCCGGTTGTGGCAATACGTCCCTGGTCCACACCAGCTGCGGCTAACGTACTCGCGACGCCGTCGGCACGTCGTTGCGACAGCCGTTGGTTCGCCTCATCGCCCCCAATAGCATCGGTATGACCCTCAACCGATATGCGGCGTCCCTTGGCCTGATTATTTAGTACCTCGGCAATGCTCCGGACGTGGGTACGCGCATCATTCGTTAGATTGGACTGGCCGAATTCGAACAAGACATCGGGCAGATTCACCACCACTCCACGCTCTGTCTCGCGCGCCTCAAGATTCCGTTTTTTCAGCTCTTCGAGGAGTCGACGGTTGCGGGAGATTTCTTGTCGTCGCTGTTCAATCTGTTGCTCATTGCCTGCGATTTCATTATCCCGTTTTTGAAACCGGTCACCCACCACCGCACCAGTCACGCCGCCCAGGGCGCCGCCAATAGCCGCACCCGCCCCAGGGCTGCCGAGCGCCGCCCCAATGATCGCGCCGGCTGCCGCGCCCAGGCCTGCCCCAGCTAATGTCCCCTTCTCTCGCGTCGATAAAGGCTGTGAGCAGCCAACCGCGAGGACGAGCATTAAAACACACACATGCAGAACTGCCTTTTTCATAGTCTGTGCTTTCTCGTGTCTAGTATTCTTGTTGTCGTTTGAGATCTTCGAGCTCTCGACGTTGTTGCTCGATCTCACGTTGTTGCTGTTCAAGCTGTCGCTGCTGCTCAGTCTGTTGCGTTTCTTGGCTTTGCATCTTATCGCTTACCACCGCACCGGTCACACCGCCAAGGGCGCCGCCAATGGCCGCACCCGCCCCAGGGCTGCCGACCACTGCCCCAATAATCGCACCGGTTGCCGCACCCAGGCCTGCCCCAGCTAAGGTACCCTTCTCTCGCGTTGAGAGTGGCTGAGAGCAGGCACTCAGGACAAACACCGCAATGACCAACAGACTGCTCCATTGTGTTCCTGTCTTCACTGTCATCCAGCACCTCCTAAAAAAAAGAATCCGGGTAAGGCCCGCTCGTACGGTCTGAGCGGGCAATCAGCTGTCTCACTGTAATCGGCACCTTCTACCGGGTCAATATCAAGGAACGGTTTCGTCATTCGGAACGACACGCTGGTTGCGAAACGACACAAGCAGCAGCCCAATAACGCCCAACGTAATACACATGTCAGCCACATTAAACGCCGGCCAATGATAACCATGCCAATGAAAATCAAGGAAGTCTATGACAGAGCCATCTTGGATACGGTCTATCATATTTCCAAGCGCTCCCCCCAAGATTGTCGCGACCGCGATATTGGTCATACGGTCGGTTTCGTCTGCATTACGTAAAAATATGCCAAGGGCAAAAACGGCAATCACTGTCGTACCCAAAAAGAATGGCTGTCGAAACCAGGCCGGCGTTTGGGCCAAGAATCCGAACGCCGCGCCAGTATTGCGGACATAGGTAAGATGAAAAAAGGACGCGACAACGGGCTCGGATTGATACAGCGTCATATGGTGTACGACGAGAGCTTTGCTTGCTTGATCAAGGAGCAAAATAACGCCCACAATCAAGAGGACAAGGCGAATCTTCTTGCGCATAAGCACTCACACACTCTCGCGCTGCACTCCGACGGTGAGCGCTGCTCCATCAATCTTCACACTGTCCACTTTGTCTCCGCTGGGCTGCGTTTGATCAAGTACGCGCGCCAGGGTCTCTTGCTGGATATACGTCTTGTGCTGTGCGATCGCATCGAGCAGGCGGCCGTCTGCTTCATAGGTCACGGCAATGCGATCCTCAACATGGTAACCAGCTTCCTTGCGCAGCTGTTGGATATGATGCACGACCTCGCGGGCGAGTCCTTCGGCAATCAGGGCGTCGTTCAACTCACATGGAAAATCGATCGAGATAAACCGATCCGAACGGACATCTTGTATATCATGCCCATTTTGTCCATCTTGCGCTCCTTCTCGTGCTGCACGCAGGATCTGAATCTCATTGGGCTGGAACGTCTCGCCGTCCAATTGAATCGAATCGCCGGCCTCGATCGCCAGCATCTGGTCTGCGGCAAGATCGGCAATCCGTTTGCGCACCTGCCCGAACGTCTTCCCAAAGCGCGGGCCTAGCAGCTGGGCGTTGGGCTTTGCACTCAGAGTTATTTTTTCATCTTCGGCCGTACTGTAGACAATTTCTTTGACATTTAACTCTTCCCCAATATAGCCCGCCAAAGGACGTAATTCATCCAGGATCGGCTGCTGGCGATGAAGAATAGTCAGGGTTTGGAGGGGGATACGCACTTTGACTTTGCGCTCGTTGCGCAGACTCCGACCGAGCAGAATCACGCGTTGCATCCGCGTCACCGCATCTTCGAGCTGAGCGTCAACCTGACTTTCATCATAGTCGGGGAAGGACTCTAGATGGACGCTGTCTTCGGCCCCCGTTTCTTGCAGCGTGACAAGGTTGCAGTAAATGGCATCAGCCAAAAATGGCGTAAACGGAGCCATCAGTTTGGCAAAGGCCAGCAGTACATCGTACAGGGCCCGATAGGCAAACTGTTTGTCTGCCGCGTTGTCTCCACTCCAGAAACGGCGCCGGTTGAGCCGCACATACCAATTCGTTAACTCGTTCAGAAAGTCGAGCAGCGCGGGAACGACATTGTATAACCGATACTCTTCCATCTCAGCACTCACTCGGCGGATAAGCGTTTGTTTCCGCGAGAGTATCCAGCGATCTAAGATATTGGGCGAATCGCCATTCGGCGTTTGGGACGGACGCCAGTTATCAACTAGGGCATACGTGACAAAGAATTTATATGCGTTCCACCACGGTAGGAGTAAACGTCGCACAGTGTCGCGCACGCCTCGCTCGCTGAAGCGCAGCTCCTCTGCCCGCACTAGCGGCGAGTTAATGAGGTAGAGACGCAGGGCGTCAGCCCCATGCTCAGCTATCGTCTCCTCAGGCTCGGGATAGTTCTTAAGCCGCTTGCTCATCTTTTTGCCGTCTTCGGCCAGAACCAGCCCATTGACGATGACGTTTTTAAAAGCCGGCTTGTCAAACAGCGCAGAGGCCACCACCATCAGGGTGTAAAACCAGCCGCGTGTCATATCCAACCCTTCGGCGATAAAGTCGGCGGGAAACACACGCGAAAAATCCTCTTTGTTCTCAAACGGGTAATGAATCTGAGCGTACGGCATCGACCCGCTCTCAAACCAGCAATCAAACACGAAGGGGACGCGGCGCATGACACCATTGCCGCTCGAGTCCGGAAAGGTGAGATCGTCAACAAATTCGCGGTGTAAGTCGTTGACCCGTGTCCCCGTGCGCTCAGCTACTTCATCTACACTGCCCAGACAGACGACTTCAGAGCTGTCCTCGTTTTTCCAAATAGGCAACGGCGTCCCCCAGTACCGATTACGGCTAATTGCCCAATCGCGCGCATTTTCGAGCCAATTGCCAAAGCGCCCATCACGCAGATGATCCGGCACCCAGGCGATCAGCTGGTTATTGCTCACCAACCGGTCACGAAACGCTTCAACCCGCACAAACCACGTATCCACCGCCTTATAGATAAGTGGCGTGTCACTTCGCCAGCAAAACGGGTAGCTATGATTAATCGTGCTCTGATGCACGAGTTGCTTTTCTCGTTTCAGATGCTGAATGATTTTAGGGTCTGCCTCTTTGACATGCATGCCCGCAAAATCGCTCACCGCCTGGGTGAAACGTCCGTCATCGTCAACCGGATTAACGAGAGGAATACCCACCTTTTGGCAGGCATAAAAATCGTCTTCACCAAAGGCGGGGGCAATATGGACGATGCCGGTACCGTCTTCGGTAGTGACGTGCGCGGACTCGATCACCCGAAAGGCGCCGGCCTGCTTGTGTTCGGCAAAATAGGGGAAAAGAGGGACAAAGGACCGCCCGGCTAGGTCTTTACCTTGATAGCGCGCTTCGACGGTATATGTGCCATCTTTGGGGAAATAGACCTTCAGTCGGGCCTCAGCCAGGATGTAGCAGCTCTTATCCGCATGATCGCGAACTTTCACATAGTCGATGTCCGAACCAACGGCTAAAGCCAGATTACTCGGCAATGTCCACGGGGTTGTCGTCCAG
Organism: uncultured Binatia bacterium (SeqCode); assembly: GCA_963581605.1. GTDB lineage: Bacteria > Desulfobacterota > Binatia > Bin18 > Bin18 > Bin18. The sequence goes on along the minus strand of CAUZQN010000004.1, from coordinate 14,048 downwards.
GCAATGAAAAAGGTGTTCTCCTCGCCCTCAGCGGCAAACCGGATCGTGAGGGCTGGATCTTGAACGTCTTTATAATTCAGATTGGCTTCGAAATTGGACAATACCGTCCCCAGCCGGGTCGAAAAGGGCAGGACTTTGTATCCTTCATAGACCAAGTCTTTGTCCCACATCTGCTGGAACACCCACCACACCGTCTCCATAAAGGAGGCATCCATGGTGCGGTAGTCGTTCCGAAAATCGACCCAACGGCCCATCCGGCGGACAGTTTTTTCCCACTCCTGGGTATAACGCAGCACAATTTTGCGGCATTCGTCGTTAAAGTTGGCAACCCCGAATTTTTCTATTTCCGCTTTTCCGCTTATGCCCAGAGCCTGTTCGATTTCCATCTCCACTGGCAGACCGTGACAGTCCCAGCCGAACCGTCGCTCAACATAACGGCCACGCATGGTCCAAAAACGGGGAATGATATCTTTGATGGTCCCAGCCAATAAATGCCCGTAATGCGGCAAGCCCGTGGCAAATGGTGGGCCGTCATAGAAAATAAAAGGCTGCTGCGCTTGGGTTTTGGTCAACGTCTTTTTGAAAATACCGTTGTCATCCCAAGACTTCAGGACTTCGAGTTCAACCTCGGCTAGCTTCACGTTTTCCGCAACCGGTTTCATCAGTATTCCTCACATGGACACGCTATTTGTGCTCTAGGCTACCGATTGAGGTATAATTTTACTAGAGGGCACTCCCTATGCTGGAGCGGGCTTGACCCCCCATCAGGGAACAGCCAAGAATAGCCACAGGCAAGAAAAAAACACTGAAATCGGGCCGATAGGAGAGCGTTGATATGGGCAAGCGGATGATGGTCAACTTCAGTAAGGTCGGATTTCCCCAGTACGAAGAAGTTGAAGAAGAAGGCATGGCAAAACCCTGCGCCATGGGTTTACCATGGGTGAATCAGGACACAGTCAAAACGCTCGAGCTCAGACAGATTAGTCGGACCGGGCCCAAAGGCGAAAATCTCGAATCGCGGGACGACAAAGCGTCTATACCGAACGGAGAAACCGCCTAGCCATAAGGGAGACGCTGGGCCGCGGGCTTGGTAGGTGGCTCACCCTTGGGGGAAACAACTAAATCCGGATCGCCGTCAGGGTCAAACAGCGGATGCTGATGGCGACGCACGCCAAAGAAGTAGCAACACGACTGACTATCCAGATTATTGTCAAACGTACGCTGCTGGCCATCCTCAAAGTCTACGCGCACCAGGCATGTCCCGCCGTCCAGGATTGAGGTCATTTCCTCAACGACTTCACCCGCTCCCCATTCTCCATAGTGGCGATGTTTGACGTGATCTCCGACCCGGAGATACAGGCGGTGTTTAACAGACATGCGATAGCTCTAATCGGACGGTCAGGTTTCCTTTCCACGGTTGTAACCGAAAACAAACCCCGAGAGCAAGCAAAAAATCATACCGACACCGAAACGCTATCCCGGAGTATCCGCGCGTTGCTGCGATATGGCGCGCGTAAAGACACATCCTTGGCCCACGTTGAAAAAGGAAGAATGCCGCCGTAGAATTTCTCAACTATACGAGCCTGCTTCCGGAATGTCCTAGGCTGAAGCGGCATCTCTTCGCTCCCAAAAACAACGACGTTACCACTCGAAACAGAGAAAGCCGTCGTATATCTGAACGCTGCGGCAAACGTCGTGCGTGAGGCATCATACACCGGCGTGGAAGAATGCAGATTGGCAACAACCAGCCCATTGGGACAAAGGCGTGCACGACATTCAGCGTAGAATTCAAGCGTTAGCAGATGAGACGGAACACCTTCGGCCTGATATGCATCCAGAAAGATCACATCATACTGAGCATCAGCCGACTCCTCACGCAAAAACGCCCTCCCGTCTGAAAGCCGGACGCGCTGGCGTTCATCAGGCAGGAAGCCAAAGAAGCGCTCGGCGACTTCAAGAACAAGCGGATCGAGTTCAACACTTTCGAGCTGTGCGTCTTCAAGCAGGTGGTGTAGTACCAGCTGCAGCCGGCCGCCGCCAAGACCAATAAGCAAAATACGTTGTGGCTGCCGACACCATAGCAACGCCAGCATCATCGCCTGGGTATATGGGGAGAGCAGCCTGAGCGGATGAGTGGGATCAAGCCGAGATTGGACCTCTTCGATACGGCGCCCCATGTGTCGATAGCACAGCAGAATCTGTTCCCGTCCATGTCGAACGACAATGTGATTATTGGGAGATGACCGCTCAAACAGGATACCCTGTGGAGAGCGACACAGCGGGGCGAGGCGCTGTGTAATTTCGGCCAGGTTATGTTCTTGCCACGGGGACATGGCGGAGTGGGCGGAGTGGAAGTTAGGGGGTAGGGGCGAGGGATTGGGGAATTTTCTCTTGTAGGGCGCTCATCTCTATCCCCTATCTATTCTGCGTTGCTATGGCCAAGCGATTCAGCCCTTCGAGTCGGGCGAGGTCCATCACTTGGACCACCCGGCTGTGAGTAACATCGCCGTCCGCCCGGATGACCAGGATCACGTCTGCTCCTTGGGCCTTTTCAACCTTGAAACGCGCTTCGAGTTCTTCAATAGTTGCCGGCGTGTCACCGAGGAACAACCCGCCGTCTTTCTTCAGGCTGACATTCAGACGTTTCTTTTCTACCGGAGGTGTAGCCGACGTAGCTTTGGGCAAATTCACATTCACCTGGCCTTCGCGCGTTTTTTCAAACGTGGCCAGAAAGCTGAAAGTAATAAAGAAGAAGATGAACATATTGATGATGATGTCTGTGAGCGCAAGCGGCTCCATACTCGCCAAAACTTTGGACCCTGGTTTAAACCGCATGACGTGTCAGCTCCCGCGTTGGCACTTGCCCCGCTCCCGGCATCGCTTCGGATGCCGCTGTGTGCGCCTTCGTCTCGGTCAGCGTATCGAGGAGTTCTTCGGTCCGCGCTTCAGTCAAACGGGTCAAGGCCTGCACCCGCATAGTGAGGTGGTTGTACAACAAGAAGTATGGAATCGCGACACACAGGCCTGCTCCTGTGGTCAGCATGGCTTTATAAATGCCACCGGCTAATACGCCTACCGTAATCTGATCCCCGAGCGTCTCCCAGCTCATAAAGGCTTCAACCAGACCAATAATCGTGCCGAGGAATCCCAGCATGGGTGCAACCCCAACGACGCTGGCCAGGGCGGTCATATATGACTCCAGCCCTGCCACTACGTCCCCACCAAACCGTTCGAGGCGGTGGGTCAGTTCAGTCCGCCCTTCTGCACGATACAGAAAAGCAGTCTCGAATAACCTACCCAGCGGAGAGTTATCTTCGCCACAGATTTGTAGTGCGGCAGCCAGGTGCGCCTCTTTGCCGGAGTCGTGTCCTGGTCCCTGCGCGTGCAGGCTCAGCCGCTGGCTGAGCTGCTCCAACTGGGACCGAAAACGCCACAATCCCCAGAACTTGACCAGCACAATGGCCAGAGCAAAAATAGACAACAGGATGATGAGATACATCAACACCCCGCCTTGTTCAATGAAATACAGAATGCCCGGTGAGTCCACTTGTGTTGGCATAGCGCGGTATATGTAGCGGAGTTAATCCCACAGGGGAAGGGTGTAGTGAGGAGGCAAAACGCTGCCCGACCCTCTCTTTTTTTCCATAGAATAAATCTGTTGAACTTGGTATCGAATTGCTTCTGGTCTCCACCTCTGCACGCTATGAGGCGGTTCACCAAGAAATACACACTGCTCAAGCATGCGTCTGATGACCAGGAAATTCAGTCTAAAGCCTCATAATTTCCTTGCCAAAAGAAAACAAGAAGAGTAGAAAAAGCCGAACTGAATGCTCTATACTCTGACAAAATGAGTCGCTCACACTCCAGGGAGAAGGAAGATGCTATGACCAACCGGAAGCCCCCATTTGTACGTTTCAACACTCTACCGAGAGCATTTCGGATTGTGCGTTACTGCGCTGTCTGCCTTTTCGTCTCCAGTGTGTTTTTCCTTCTCAACTCTCCCATTCAGGCTGAGCAAGGTCGGTTGGAGGTAAAAGTACGGCCATTAACAGCGTCTGTCATAGCGGTACCGCAAGGCAGGGAACCGCCGCTGCGAGGCAGGGAATCACCTCTGCGCAGGTCATCGGAAAGTATGGAGACTATATGGGAGCGCGTCCGGGATAACGGGGTATTTATTGTGGAGGTCGAGATCAGCAATGCCACTGCGCACGCCTATACTCTGAAAGCCGACAAGGTCACGTTACGGGCGGCGTCAGGCGAACGAGTCAAACCCTTGGAGGCAAGCGACGACACTCCGACCCCCGTGTTGACCAGCCAAACCATCGCCCCAGGGGTAAGTGTCAGAGGCTACCTGTCCTATCCACCCGGTTCGTATACTGGCGCACGAGGATTTCTCATACAAGAGCCGACCCAGGCCAACGAGGGTTTCAGCGTCAATTTCTAGGCACGCGGGCGGAGCGCGATTTTCGCGTGCCTGATTTATGTCTCTTCCCGGCGAATCTCTGGGGGTAGAAACGCCGTCACAGGTGGAGGTTCGCCCTGATAGCGTTCGACTTCAACCAAGGTCGTCTGCGCGCTCGGGCCCTGACTCAGTTTTGAGGTGCCTTTGTCTAGAGTAAGGACGTTGGGGTTGCCATGTTTTTCCAGCGTCCCAGGCACGCCCAGCTCCAGAGGATCATACCAAGCGCCGGTTGCAAGCTGCACCACGTTCTTTTGAATATCCGGTGTGATCACAACACCCGCCAAGCACTGGCCTCGGTCGTTAAACACCCGAACCACGTCGCCCTCAGTCAAGCCACGTTCTTCAGCATCGTCAGCATGGATCCGGATGGGCTCGCGTTCCGCGACTTTTGCCGCACGGCTGATCGGACCTTGGTCAAGTTGACTGTGGAGACGGACGGCGGGTTGGTTTGAGATCAGGTGGAGTGGATACTGTTTGGCCTTTTCACTGCCTAGCCATTCGGCAGGTTCCATCCAGGTCGGATGCGGTGGGCAGTCATCATACTTGTAGGATGCAATACGCGCCGACCAGATTTCAATCTTGCCCGATGGTGTATCCAGCGGATGGGTCTCTGGGTCGGCACGAAAGGCAGACAGAAAAGGCGGCGTTTCGTGTGGAGGGGGGAGTTCACACAATCCGTCTTCCCAAAAGCGCTCAAAGTCGGGCAAGGAGAACCCGCGTTCGACGGCCCGTGCGCGTGAGATGCCGTACAGATGCCGCAGCCAGCCTGCTTCATCTCGTCCTTCGGTAAACCCCTCCCGAAATCCTAGCCTCTCGGCTAGGTCTGCAAAAATATCATGATCGTTGCGGGCCTGGCCAACGGGTTTAATCGCCTGTTTATTGGCGACAACAAATCCGTCGCGTGGGGTGCACACGATATCGTTCCGTTCAAGCGGCGTCGTAGCGGGCAGGACAATATCAGCGTGGCGCGCCATCGGCGTCCACCATGGCTCGTGGACGATAATGGTCTCTGGTTTTTGCCAGGCCTGTAACAAACGGTTTAAATCTTGGTGGTGGTGGAAGACATTTCCCCCAACCCAGTAGATGAGCCGGATATCGGGGTAGGTCGCGCGGCGTCCGTTGTAGTCGAACTCGGCATTCGGGTTGAGTAAGAGGTCGGCAATTCGGGCAACCGGGATAATATCTTCAACAGGATAGGCGCAGCGGTCTAACGTTGCCCAGGGAATCCGAGAGGCATGGTTTCCTACGCTAGCAACCGAGGAATAGCCATAGCCGAAGCCACCCCCAGGCAGGCCAATCTGTCCCAGAACGGCGGCCAGAGTCACTGCCATCCAATATGTTTGCTCCCCATGATCGGCACGCTGCAAAGACCACGATAGCGTGATGAGCGTCCGCTTAGCAGCCATGCGCCGGGCAAGGGTCCGGATCGTCTCGGCATCCAGGCCGGTAATATCGGCTGCCCAGGCCGCGTCTTTGGGCTGCCCATCATCGTCGCCCATAAGATAGGACTGAAATGTCACAAAACCAACACAATACCGCGCAAGAAAGTCCTCGTCGGCCAGCCCGTGTGTCACCAGCGTGTGGGCCAGGCCGAGCATCAAAGCCACATCGGTGTTTGGCCGTGGTCTCAACCACTCGGCTTGGACAAAATCAGCCGCATCGTTTTTCAGCGGGCCAATATTGAGGAATTGGACCCCAGCGTCTCGGCAGGCCTGGAGTCCATCGCGTGTCCTATGACGGGTGACCCCGCCATAGGCGACCTGGGCATTTTTAAGCGGCATTCCGCCAAACATCACAACAAGTTCTGAATGCTGAGCAATCGTCTGCCACGAGGCTTGTTCAACCAGCAGACGAAAAAAATTGCCGGCAATATACGGCATCATGACATCTGCCGCCGCGTGGCTATAGGTATTCACCGAACGGGTAAAGCCGCCAAAGAGATTCAGAAACCGCTGGAGCTGACCTTGGGGGAAATGGAACGCGCCAGCACTACCCCAGCCATATGAGCCAGCATAGATTGCCCGATTGCCACACGCGTTTTTGACCCGCTCTAGCTCTGCAGCCACGAGATCGAGAGCACGCCCCCACTCTACGACAACAAAAGGCTCTGCCCCTCGGGTTCCACTCCCGGGTCCGTTTGTGAGCCAGCTCTGCCGGATCATGGGTTGACGGATACGGAGTGCGTCGTCGACTGCCTCAACATACGAACGCCCAAACGACGCAGGATCGGGATCTTCAGGCGCAGGCTCCAGTCCGATCAAGCGACCGTCTTGAACGTGAGGCGTGTAGCCGCCCCAGTGGAAGACAGTACGGAGATTTGCCGTGTTCTCGACTCGCTTCATGGGTTACCCACACATTCTTTTCTCATCCGGTCCCGCATCACTCCCTTGGCGGGGCGATGCTCCCGTAGCACGCCACCAAAACGGAACCAGCATAGCCGCCAGACCAAGAGCAATCCATGCCCATAGGCTCGACTCATCAACCGAGTGGACGAGCAATTTTCCAAATCCGATGAGCGTCAAGAAAAGGGACAACGCACACAGTATCGTGTTTTTCAGCTCACGGAAAAATCGTCGAATCGGCATTCGGGGATCATCCCCCATGCGCAGGGCAGTGTCGTGCCAAAAGCCCAGGGGCTGGACACGTTGATAGAAATGATCCAGCACAGCGTGTTCGGTCGCAGGAGAAAAAAAGGTTATCCCGATAGCGACCAGGGTCGAAAGGCCGCCCATGACCGCTATACGCACCCATTCGGCGTCAACAGTCATGAGCAGAATGGGTGCAGCGATCAAGGAGACTAGCATTGCTGCAATTTCAGAAAATACATTAATGCGCTCCCACAGCCAACGCAGCACAAGGACGGCTCCCGTCCCCGCCCCAAAGAGCAGCGAGACAGACCAGGCGGCTTGGATCGAACCGAGCTGGGTCATGATGATAAGCGCAATGCCAAGCACGATGATATTCGACACGCGCGCCACAAAAACGAGTTCCTTATTCTGGGGCTCCCGTTGCAGCCAGGCCTGACACAGCAGGCGTTTATACAGGTCATTGCTCCAATAGCTCGCTCCCCAGTTCATATGTGTATCGATAGTTGAGGCCAGGGCGGCTAAAAGACCAACCAGCATGACACCGCGCACGCCGCTAGGCAGCAGGTCGTCAATCCCAGTGACAAAGACAAGCTCACGGCTCGCCGTGAACTGTTCACCCCCGTTCGCAATATCAACGGGATTAAAAGGATAAATGACCAATAGGCCGACCCCAATCACCAGCCAGAGCAGGCTACGCACGACGATCTGCAACCAGGCAAACACCAGCCCCGCGATCCGCGCCTCACGGTCTGTTCTGCACGCCATGGCTCACTGCGCTAGATAACCGCTCCCGTCGCTACTGACTTGGAAGAACCATTGCAAACTGATCAGTATGAGGAAGGGCATCAGCACCTCGCCTTGAGAAGGCGTAAAAGAGAGCATCGCCGCAGCAGCCTCGGCCCCGTAGTGTGCGGCAAGCTGCTTCGGGAGTTCTTCCAATCCGCCGATGTGGGCGATCACCACACACGCATAGATGAGCGTGCCTGCCATAGCCAGAAAAAATTGGACAATGTCTGTCGCGACAACGCTACGCAGCCCACCAGCAGTCGAATAGAAGGCGGTAAAACTCACCAGAGTAGTAATGCTGATGAGATTATTTGTCGTCGCAATAGACGCATCGAGACCAGTTGCCCCTGAAGCAAGAGAAATCCCCAAGCCTTGAATCGCCTGAGAAAAACTCGTGTACAGTCCGGTCGGGAGCCAAACGTGCCACACAAGAAACACTTCGGCGATACGCAGAGCGGCAACCAACACCATGGCGATAACGACACAGTTAATAATCGTGCCATAGTACACCGCTTTCAGCCCACGCAGGGCCAAGACCCCTGGCCCGCTGTAGCGCAGTTCCGCGAGTTCGGCATCCGTCACTACCCCAGCGCGCCGCCAACCCGCCGCAAATACAAAGCCCATGAGTAAGAAGGCCAGACCATAAATCCACAATCGCCAGACGAGGAAGATACCGCCTGTAGCAATCAGGCCAGTGACAAGCAACGGTGTGTCGGCAGCAAATTGGGTCGCGGCCATGCTGACCCCTGCCCGCCAACCAGTCAGGGTTTTACCCGCCAGGAAGTATTCAGACAGGTTTTGTGAAGCACGCTTGCGCGCCCGCAGTCCTGTGGAGACGGCGTACAGGACAAAGGCGAGAACGATCAGGAGATCGACCATCGCCTTATTCTAGGGCGATGAAAGAGAAGTGCAATGTTCTGTGGGGGCCTGGCTTATGCCCCGCACGTTTGGCTGGCAAAGTCCTGAATCTTGGCCTTGAGTTTTAGATCACCGAGGCGATGAAGCATGCGCTGGGCGCTGCTGACAGTCTTGCACGCTTGGTCAGCATTGCCGATATCACCATTGAGCCGCGCCACCTCAAACGTACCCCGAAACCAGAGCGGATCGCCTACGTGAGTCCCTTTGAGCGCGCCCTCCCAGAGCGATAAGGACAGCTTTTTATTACCCCTGACCTCGGCAATCTGGGCCAAGCCGACGAGTGACACTAGCGAGTACGGACCCTGTTTTTGTTCCAGGTCTTTATACAGGACCTCGGCCTTGTCGTACTGTTTGGTATCGAGATAGAGCTGGGCAAGATCGTACCGGAATCGATCCGGGGATTCGTCGTCGGCAAAGTCCCCACCATTCTCGAGTCGGTCTGCGTGCAGCCGGGTGAGCATCCGCTTCGCAGCGAGTTCGCCGTCACGATCATTCTGACGGCGGAGTTTGCCGACATCTCTCTCTAGGACGCCGGCCAGGCCGGCAAGCAGTTCTTTTTGTTGTTCGGGTTGAAAACGAGCAAAAATATTATCCACATCCTTTTCCAGCTCGATGTATTGCCCCGTCTTCTGCCGAGCGATCAGCCGCATCCGCGCCACGGTTTCAAAGGCGTCGGGCTGCTTAGGGTATTTCTCTTCAAAGTCGTCAAGCAAAGAGACGATTTGTGCCGCATTTGCATCAGTATCCTTGCTCAAATACACCGCATTCATCACCCCGACTTTACCCGGATACTCACGGTAGGGATCGCGTTTGGCAAGCTTCGGACTCCTCTCGACCAGCGTGGCGTTATTTTTCCAGAACGCATCGAGGCTCGTCCCGATTCGCTGCCGAAGGTCATCCTCACTCAGCCCGCTCCTTGTGTCTCCGTCTTCGATTGCGTGCAGCACTTCGAAGTATGACTGCAGGGTCGCGTAGTCGGCACGGACGCGATACGCTTGCTGTCCTCTCACCTTTTTATACGCACCCACCGCCTTCAGATAGTCTTCTTTATCCTGATAGTATTCACCAAGCCGGAAGTGCGCCTCGTATATGGAGCGGTGTTTCGGATGCTTCCGGGTGTAGTCATTAATTTGTTTCAGGTAGACCGTTGCCGTTCGGTCGCTTTGATCCCCGGCGTATAGCGACTCGGCCGACTTAAACTGGAAATATTCCGCGTCAGACGCGCGCTTGGTCTTTGCCCCACCATTACTGAGAAAGGAGTCCAATTTCGCAATGGCCTCTCGATACCGACGTTGTTCATACAGCCCGACTCCGAGGTAGTACTGAGCGTCGGTTTTGTACACAGCGGCATTTGGTTCGTTTGATGCCAGGACTTCCTCAAGAAAAGGCACCGCCTTGGCGAAGCGGCGTTTTTTCATAAGCTCTTTGGCTTTCAGCCACGGCGGAAAGGGATATATATGTTCCGCGAGGGCGAGTTGCTCTTCAGCCGTCAGTTCTGCCCTGGCCAGCTCATCCGCACGCGCCGTCCACTTGCCGCCCGCCTTGCGGACCTCAAGTATCAATGTGAGTGCCTGACCACGCTGCGTGCGCCGTTTCTTACCGCTCGCCTTACGACTCTGCTTGAGCAGGAGCTTCGCTTTTTGATAATTAACCTGAGCCAATGCGGTAGGAGAGGCCACCACCTTGCCGCCGCTCTTAGCGAATTTACGTGTCTGGGCCAACGCTCGCTCGGCTTTACGCCGCATGTCGGCGGACAATCTACCCTGTTTTAAAAGCAGCTCGAAATCGCGGGCTGCCCAGTCGAATTTCTGGAGTTCGCGTTCGCTCAGCGCCCGAAAAAACAAACTTTCATTCTTGAGTCGCGAAGCGTGCTCACCCACAGCGAATTCGGAATATCCATTCATAGCCTTCTGGAGCAGTTTCTTCTTTTTCTCGTCGTCAAACGCGAACGAGCCGATATAGTTGAGGTGGTTCAAGAAATACAAGGCGCGCGCAGCAACGCCCTGTTCATCTTGGTATGCCTGTGAGTCTTGCACGGCTTCCAGGTCACCATCCAGCGCAATGACCTGCTGCGTCATTTGGTCAATGCGCTGGAAACTGCCTGTGTAGATATCGTTGAGTGGACCATAGAGCGTCTCGTAGACGGCGCGGACCGCTTTTCTACCAGACGTCGTTTTGACCGATGCGGCCAGATTGGGAACCGCCACAAAATCAAGCGCAACAGGGCCAAGTATTTGAATGGCTTGGATCTTTTTTGGGGCGCTCCAGCCACTTTTTTTCAGCCCATTGACCTGACTGCGGGCCTGCTTTGCACGCGCAGACAGCTCAGACAGCGAGGCGGCCTGGACCTCAGAGGTCAGAGCCCCCATGTTCATCACAAGAGACACCATGCCGATAATGGAAACCAGACGCCGCACGCTCGTACTCCTTTTTTATATCCTAGTGTTCATTTTGCGCCCTAAGCCCCGACTTTCCATCCCCGGCATGAGCATGAAGAGAGCCCCTTGCACCGAGCTGCACGAGCGTCCTTTTGCATATTGCCATTCCACAGCGCACTATCCCGCTATTCCAAGTCTCGCAGATATTTCGCCATTTCTACTTCCCAACGCGAACCAAAGGTCATGATAATAATATTCCTGGTCAGCGCCTTTTCCTCGGTCAGCGGGATGAAGTCTCCCCCACCCGCCTGCGCTACCGATGCCATCGTATTCCGGAAGTCTCGATAAAATCCAGGCAAAGGCGTAGGCTCAAAAGGGACGTTCATAACCTTGCCGGTCTGTTCCCACAGGGCGTACTCAAAGTCTTCGTGCATCTTTTCGGCCAGGTCCATCACACTCACGACTCCGCCGCGAGACTGGAATCCCTGGGCCAAGCTCAGGACGCCACCCATACTTTCCGGGTGCGGCGGAGAGCCGGAAACGAGGACGACAACACGACGGGAGCGTTTACGCCAACTCAGATCATTTACCGCCGCGTCCAGGCCCTCATATACAGCCTCGGGCCAGTCCCCGCCTCCATCCGCATGCAAATTAGCCAGAAAACCCTTGAGCTTCGAAGTCGAAAAACTCAAGTCCACCCACCTCGTCACATACTCTTCGCCTCTATCGCGGTAGGTCACAATGCCGATGCGCGAGGTCGGTACGAGCTTGCGCAAGAGGCTAACCAATTTCGTCAATCGACTGCGCACCGAGTCGATGACAAACTGCATACTATCCGTGGCATCAATCACCAAGGCGACATCAAGACCAACCTTACGCAGACCTCGGCCATAATCGCCAAACCCGCCACCACCAAAATTTTCAGTTCCGACCAGACCGCTCAGCTGGGTTGCGAAGCCGGAGAAGCTATCGTCCGGGCGCTTCACGTCTATCGTGACAAGACCATGCCCCTGGAAGACCGGAATAGCTGCCCGTTGAATGGGTGCCTGAAGGGGGCCGGTTGACGCCGGCCCAGTGGGCCGGGCTTTGCTCAGAGCCAGATCCTCCATGGTCAGGATGCCCGGAATATCCTCCAAGGACGGCTCGCCCTCCCAATCATCATCCCCCGCCTCCTCCATGGCCGCCAGCTCTTCTGCCGTCAGCGGTAAGGCTTTGACCTTAATCATTTCCGGCTCTCGCATGATGGTCACAGCCGTCGTTGCAAATATGGACAAGATCAGGATATGGGCCGCGGTCGAGAAGGCAAACCACCGCGCGTTTTTGCCAAATCCCCCGCCCCGAGACAGCCACAGGTCCTCTTGGATTTTGCGCTCGACCGAAGATTCCTCGGGTGTTTTCGTATTTTCCTCGGATGCAGCCATAACCATGCCCTTCCTTGGGATACGAGGTCGCTTAAACTTTTCAGCCCGCTTGCCGGGCAGCAATTGCGACCTGGGTTGCCCCAGCTCGCTGCGCAATGGAGAGGATTTTTACAGCCTCCCCCAGGATGACATCCTGATCACCTTCGAGTACGACCGGTACGTCTGGCTTTGCCATTATAAGCTGACGAAGCGCCACTTCGAGTTCGATCATTTTCACGGGTCTGGCATTCACAAAGATCTCTTTTTGTGGCGTGACTGTAATGACAATCTGTCGCGGCTCGGAATCGGTCTCTTGAACCTCGGGCAGAGTAATATGCGCTCCGGATTGGACCATCGCCACGCTGGTCACCATAAAGATGATTAGTAGCACCAGAAAGATGTCGCACAAGGGAACGATATTGATCTCGGCCATAATGGCAGACCCACTCGCCTTCTTCTTGCGTGGACTAGCCATTCCCATGAGCTTTCCTCCCGAGACGGACTGCTTCGAGGACACGGTCCGAGCTGATCGTCATTGCCGCCTCGATCCGCTCAAGTTTGGTATGAAAATAATTATAGAAGATCACCGCAATGATCCCGACTGCGAGGCCAAGAGCCGTTGCAATCAGGGCCTCAGAAATACCACCGGCAACAACCGCAAAACCACCGCTGCCCTCAACCGCCATACTTGTGAAGGATTTGATAATCCCGATGACGGTACCGAGTAGCCCGATGAAGGGCGCACTCACACCGACTGTTCCCAGGACCCAGATGCTGCCTTTTAGTGCTTCGATTTCCTCGAAGCGTCGGTTCTCAATGACTTCAGACAGATATTCAAGAGATTCCCCTTCTTGTTGGGAAATGACGTCGCAAAATATCCGGCCGGCCGGCTTTTTTTGATTCTCCTCGGCGGTGGCAAGGGCCGCTTGGAAATCACCTTTCTGTAATTGTCCAACCAGCCCGCCGGCAGTCTTGAGAGTGCCGGCGATCAGTCCACGTAGGGCGAATATTCGTTCAAATATAATCGAGATGACAACCATAGACATCACAATCAGGGGATAGGTGATGTACCACCCCTGCTGAATCATATCGAGGACACTTAGACCTTCCATACTGGACCCTCCTCTTGTATGGGATTTTTACGTGTTTGTTCAACCGCCTCCTCCGCTTCGGGAGAAGAGACGCCAAGGGACATATTCGCCTCTAACTCCTGACCGTCTTGTGTTTCAAGTTTAGCCAGAAATTGTTCGAGCCAAGCGATTTCCGCTTTGAAGTGAGCACGCCCATGCTCAATAATCTGGACTTGGGGCAATGTTGCACTCTGGGCGCCCCAATACGCTTGCTGCTCAGTCACCCAGGCCAGCCTTTTCTGCGCCCACTCCAGATGGCTTTGGAGCGCGGTATATAACTCGTCCCTTTTCAGGAAGTGGCCAAAGGCCAGGGCGGTGTTGAGCGGATCAAAAACCTTGTCTCGTTCTTCAGTATTGAATAAGAGGCGTCGCAACTCAGCCTGGAG
>CAUZQN010000003.1:0-18815 GCA_963581605.1 uncultured Binatia bacterium (SeqCode) | reverse complement strand
GGTGTCATGCTGGTGTTTATCGCGAGTTTACGTGATCGCCAGCCGGAGCGGGGGATCCGCGCGATCAGCCTGACCCTGCTTGGGGTGGTGTATATTGGCTTTCTTTTTCCGCATTTTCTGTGGGTGCATCGTGGGCCGAACGGGACGGCGTGGGTCTTTTTCATTTTCCTCGTCGCCATGCTTGGGGATAGCGCAGGCTATGCGATTGGGCGTCTCTGGGGGAAACGGAAACTCTTGCCCCATATCAGTCCGGGAAAAACGATAGCGGGCAGCGTGGGAGCGACCCTTGGGAACTGCGCAGCCGGACTGATTGCCTGGCACTGGCTGCTGCCCGAACGATCAGGGAGCGAATTGGTGACGGTAGCGCTGATCGCCGGACTGTTGGCCCAGCTGGGCGACTTGTGTGAGTCTGCCTTGAAGCGGGCGTGTAGAGCGAAAGACTCGGGCCACTTCTTCCCTGGCCACGGCGGTGTACTTGATCGTATTGATAGTTTGCTTTTCCCGGTTGCCTTTATCTATTACTATAATAGTGTGTTTTATTAAGTTAGCCCGAAAACGAGGAGTAGCTGGGCATGGATCTATCGACTATTGATGTTGCGCTGAGAGTCATTATTGTCTTTGGCTTAATTGTTTTTGTTCACGAACTTGGCCACTTTCTGGCTGCCAAATGGGTCGGTGTCGGGGTGGAACGTTTCTCCTTAGGGTTTGGTCCAAAATTGATCGGGCGTCAGATCGGCGAGACCGAATATTTGCTCAGCGCCATCCCGCTCGGGGGCTATGTCAAAATGATAGGCGAAGAAGTGGGTGAGGAGGTTGACGAAACACAGATCCAGCGCTCCTTCACTCACAAGTCTTTGCCCAAGCGTTTCCTTATTATTTTTGCCGGCCCGTTTGCCAATTTTTTGATGGCCTTTGTTGTTTTCAGCCTGACCTTTGCCCAATTTGGTGTGAACGTCCCGGTTGATCAGCCCACAGTTGGCGGGGTCGTCGCAAATATGCCTGCCGAAGCCGCAGGTTTGGAGCAGGGCGACGAGATCCTTAAAGTCGATAGGGCAGCGATTCAGACGTGGGAAGAGTTGGCCGAGCATATTCAATTCAGCCAGGGCAATGCGATCCCCCTCGTGGTCAAAAAGGCGAACGGTGGCCGAGTCGTTGAAATAACAGTTACGCCCCAACTCCGTGATAACTCAGTAGGCGGACAAGTCTATGTGATCGGCATCGAACGCGTTTTTACGACGGAGAATGTTTCACTCGGGCGGGCGGTGACGCTCGGGGTCGAGCAAACCTGGCTTTGGACACAACTTATCCTCGGCAGCGTGGTCAAGCTGCTGAGTGGAGAGGTCTCGACCAAAGAGCTGGGTGGTCCCATTCTCATTGCTCAGGTTGCCGGTCAACAGGCACGTCTGGGTATGGACCATTTGCTGCGCTTTACTGCAATTATTAATGTGAATTTAGCCGTCTTTAATCTGCTGCCTATCCCCGTGCTCGACGGCGGTCACCTATTGCTTCTCCTGATTGAGCTGCTGATAGGCCGACCGCTGAGTAATCGTTCCAAAGAAATGGCCCTGCGCGTCGGTTTCCTGGTGATAGTCTCGCTGATTATCCTCGTCTTTTATAACGACATCTCGCGTCTCGTCAGTTAATATGCCGGCATGCTGGTGCTCGGCATTGACACGGCTACGCCGATTGCGAGCGTTGGCCTTATTCGAGAGAAAACCGTCCTGGCTGAACGATCATATGCCGCCACGTCCAGCCATGCCGAAAACCTACTGCCGCTGATAGCGCAGGTCCTCAAGCTAGCCCAAGTCACCTTGTCGGAGGTGGAGGGCATTGGTGTGACGATCGGTCCCGGCGCCTTCTCGGGGCTCCGCATCGCGCTGGGTACAGTCAAAGGCTTTGCCTATGCCTTGTCCCAGCGTGTTGCCGGCATCTCGACGCTCTTGGCGCTTGCGCATTGTGTCAACGGCTGGACTGGCCGCATCTGCGTAGTGTTAGACGCGCGTAAACGCGAGGTCTATAGCGCCTGCTTTGAGCGTGATAACGCAGGCTCTGTCCGTCGCTTGACGGAAGACGAGGTGCTCTCTCCCCACAATTTGTTCGACCAGGCTTCTTCCCCGTGTCTGTTTATTGGCGATGGGGTCGATCGCTACCGAGATATAATCCGGGAACACTGCGGAACACGTGTTCAACTGGCCGCTCTTGCTGAGAGCCCACCGCGCGGGAGCGTGGTCGCCCGTTTAGCCTGGGAACGATTCCGGAGGGGTGAGCAGGATGATGTGTCTCAACTCGTGCCGCACTACATCCGCCGCTCAGACGCTGAGCGGAATCGCGGAATCGGATGAATAATACATAGCCTGTGCAAACGTTCTCTTGGCGACAAATGTCAGTCTTTCAGCGACCTTATGGCCTAGACAGGCCGGGCGAATTTTGGCATCCTGCCCCAGAACCACACTGAATAAAGGCCCCCTACCAGCGGCATGCGAAGGACGGACGTATGGACTGCCCTCTTTCAGCATCTACACCTGACAGTTCGGAGGTAAGGATATAATGGCCCGAAAGAAGATTGCACTCATAGGCGCAGGCAATATTGGCGGAACCCTGGCTCACCTGTGTGTGCTGAAAGGACTTGGAGACGTTGTCCTCTTTGACGTGGTTGAAGGCCTGCCGCAAGGCAAGGCCCTTGATATGCTCGAAGCTGGCCCGATTGAAGGATATGATGCCCACATCACAGGCACGAATAGCTACACCGACATCGAAGGCGCGGATGTGTGTATTGTGACCGCCGGCCTTGCGCGCAAACCCGGCATGAGTCGGGATGATCTGCTCGGGATTAACTGTAAAATCATGAGCGATGTGTCCGCAAATATTAAACAGTACGCACCGGATTCACTTGTCATCGTTATCACGAACCCCTTGGATGCCATGGTAACGTTGACCAAACGGGTTACCGGCTTTCCCAAAAACAAAGTAGTAGGTCAAGCTGGCGTGTTGGATTCCGCCCGGTATCGGACGTTTATCGCCCAAGAACTCAACGTATCCGTCTTGAATGTTACGGCCATGGTCTTAGGCGGTCACGGGGACGATATGGTCCCGGTGCGCAGCTATTGTCAGGTTGGCGGCGTCCCTGTGGAAAAGCTGATTTCGTCGGCGCGTCTCGATGAAATCGAACAACGCACCCGCCAGGCCGGTGGTGAGATTGTCGCTTTGCTCAAAACAGGCTCTGCGTTTTACTCGCCGGCTTCCGCTGCAGTACAAATGGCCGCCGCGCATCTCCAGGATAGAAAACAAATTTTGCCATGTGCGGCCTATCTAGAGGGTGAGTACGGGATAGCAGGCGTCTATTTTGGGGTGCCGGTATCGATAGGTGCTGGGGGCGTTGAGCGGGTGATCGAGGTAGATCTGAATGAAAAAGAAAAGCAAGCAATGGATGTGTCCGTGGGCCATGTGCGTGAGCTGATTGCAGCGATGGACTCCATCTTGGAGAAGAGTGCGTAAGCGGAGCAACGGGTAAGCGCGTATGAATATTCACGAATACCAGGCGAAAGACGTTCTGCGGAAATACGGGGTTGCCGTTCTCGAAGGCAAGGTGGTCACCACACCGGACGAGGCCGAAGCTGCGGCCCAGGATCTCGGTGGTGGCTTGTGTGTGGTCAAAGCCCAGATCCATGCCGGCGGCCGAGGCAAGGCCGGTGGGGTGAAGCTGGCTCAAACGCCTCAAGAAGCGCGTGCATATGCGCAGGCACTGCTCGGCTCCACACTGGTGACCCACCAAACCGGTCCGGAAGGCAAAGAAGTTCATAAGGTCTTTATTGAGCAGGGGTGTGACATTGAGAAAGAGTTTTATCTCGGCATCGTCATAGACCGGACGACTTCTCGGGTCACCATAATGGCCAGTTCCGAGGGCGGAGTGGAAATCGAGGAGGTCGCCGAACGGGCCCCAGAGAAGATTTTGCGCGCGACTATAGACCCTGCTGTCGGTTTTGGAGACTTTCAAGGCCGCCAGCTTGCGTATGGCCTTGGTTTGCCAAAAGTGTCCGTTAACAAGGCGGTGGCTTTTATGCGCGGCCTGTACAAAGCATTTACCGAGTGCGATGCCTCCATGATGGAAATCAATCCGTTGGTGTTGACCAAAGCCGGAGATCTGGTCGCGCTGGATGCCAAGATCGGCTTTGATGACAATGCGCTCTTCCGGCATGCTGACATCCGTGAGCTGCGGGATGTGTCGGAAGAAAACGACAAAGAAGTCGCAGCGTCAGAATTTGACCTCAACTATATTGCCTTGGACGGCAGCATCGGCTGTATGGTGAATGGGGCCGGACTGGCCATGGCGACCATGGATATCATCAAGCACTACGGCGCCGAGCCGGCCAACTTTCTGGACGTCGGCGGTGGTGCCACAACAGAGAAAGTCACCGAGGCCTTCAAAATTATTCTATCGGATAAGAAGGTCAAGGGCGTACTTGTCAATATTTTCGGCGGGATCATGCGCTGCGATGTGGTTGCCAATGGTGTGGTGGAAGCGGCAAGACAGGTCAATCTGTCTATCCCACTAGTGGTACGATTAGAGGGGACGAATGTGGAACTCGGAAAAAAGATTTTAGCCGAATCCGGGTTGGACATTATCGCGGCAGACGACCTGGCTGATGCGGCCAAGAAGGTCGTAGCCGCAATTTCTGCGTAGCCTCCGAGCCCGCTGAAGGGCGCGCATGAGGAGCAGTCGAGGAGTACTCGCGTGAGCATTCTTGTTGATAAAAATACCAAGGTCCTGACCCAAGGTATTACCGGTTCCACCGGCCAGTTGCATACCCGAGGATGTCAGGAGTACGGCACCCAAATGGTGGCCGGCGTCACGCCCGGTCGGGGCGGAACGGACTTTGAAGGTATTCCTATTTTTAATACGGTCGCGCAAGCCGTTCAGGAGACCGGGGCGAACGCGACCGTGATCTATGTCCCGCCACCGTTTGCTGCGGATGCGATTATGGAGGCGGCAGATGCTGAGGTGGCGTTAGTCATTTGCATCACTGAAGGTATTCCGGTGCTGGATATGGTTCGGGTAAAACGTTACTTGGACGGGAGACACTCCCGCTTGATCGGTCCCAACTGTCCCGGCGTGATTACGCCGGGTGCCTGTAAAATCGGCATTATGCCCGGCTATATCCATACACCCGGGTCGATAGGCGTGGTATCGCGCAGTGGCACATTGACCTATGAAGCCGTGCATCAACTCACCCAGCTGGGCATCGGCCAATCGTCGTGTGTCGGTATCGGCGGCGATCCAGTAAACGGCACGAGCTTTGTCGACGTGCTGCGCCTCTTTCAGGATGACCCGCAAACCGAAGGCGTGGTACTCATCGGCGAGATTGGTGGCTCGGCTGAAGAAGACGCTGCCACGTTTATCAAGGAGCACATGACGAAGCCTGTGGCGGCGTTTATTGCCGGCCAGACCGCGCCTAAAGGCAAACGGATGGGCCACGCGGGTGCGATCATTGCCGGTGGGAAGGGGACGGCAGCTGAGAAGGTCCAGGCCTTTCGGGATGCAGGCGTGTCCATTATCCTAAGCCCGGCGGAGATGGGCACAACCATGGCTGCGGCGTTAGTTTAGGTGCCGGAGTCCAATCACTATCTTGCTATGCTGGGTAGGGGCGGTTTATAAACCGCCCCTACGAGTTCTATGCCAACCCGAACCACCTCGACCCATACGCACGAACGCCTATTCCTGCAAGGCGAACGCGCCCGCCGGAAAAGTCGTTTTCCGGCGGCGCTGCAGTTATACCGCCAGGCCCGGCGCACGGCAAAAACTGCGCATTCTGCCGAGTATGAACTGGATGCGCAGCTCGGCGTTGGCGATTGTTTACGGATGATGGCGCAGTATGGTCAGGCGAGGCGGGCTTATGAGGGGGCGGGGCGAGTCGCCGCTCAGCTTTCCGATATTGAGGGCGGGGCAGAGAGTCTGGCCGGAATTGGGCTCAGCCTGCGTGCTCAGGGAAATCCGGAGCGGGCGTTAGGCTATTTATCTGAGGCGCGTTCTTTGTATCGGCGTGCCAAGGTGCACGAGCGGGAAGGTTTTATTGTGTGGGCTATTGGCAGCACGCATCGCTTTTGTGGCGATCTCAGAAAAGCCTTGTCCCATTTCAAGCAGGCCCTCAAGCTAGGACAACGCGAGGGCGACACGCTGGGTGCCGGCTATGCGCTGTGCGGCTTAGGCGGCGCTTCTCGGCTCATGGGCCGGTTCCCGGATACCCAGGATTATTACGCCGAAGCCAACGCCGTGTTTGAGATCGAGGATGATGTGTATGGCCGCGCCTATTCCTATTGCGGCCTTGGTAATGCTGCACGGATGCGTCGGGAATACAAAACCGCGCTGCGGCTGTTTGCTAAAGCCGAACGCCTGTATATGCGCATTGGTGATAAGGCGAGTTTCGCCTATACCGTTTGGGCCATGGCCACGGTGCACAAAATGCAGGGCGATTATGAACGCAGCGCTGACACCTTCAGACGCGCGCAGCAGCTGTTTCGTGCGACGCGAGATATACGTGGATCGGTATACTGCGGCTTAGGCCTGGGAGAGTTAGCCTTTTTACAAGGGAAGCCGAAAGTGGCCCGAGCAACGTTCGTACGCTGCCAGGATCGGGCCACGCGTTTCGGGTATTACGCAGAAGCCTGCCATGCGCTGGCTTGCCGTACGCTGACTGAGGCTCAGCCGGATTGGAAAGCGGTCAAGCAGGCATACCGAAGCTGCGGCCTGTATTTTACGCCTCTTCCGCCACCTTTGAATATGCCCTAAACACTGACCCCTTTGGGGGCGTCGCTAGACTGCCAGGCACAGAAAGGATTGTCATGCCAGAACGTACACTTTCGATTATCAAACCGGATGCGGTCAGAAAAAATGCTATTGGTGAGATTTTACGTCGTTTTGAGGCCGCTGGGTTGAAGATCGTAGCGAGCAAAATGGTCACGCTCAGCAAAGTCGAAGCCGAGGGGTTTTATGCCGTGCACAAAGAACGCCCGTTCTTTGATGGCCTGACCTCGTTTATGTCTTCCGGCCCGGTTCTGATGTCCGTGCTCGAAGGCGAGGGAGCGATTCAGGTCAATCGCAATATTATGGGTGCGACCAACCCCGAGGAGGCGGACGAGGGCACGATCCGGAAAGATTTTGCGACGGATATCGAGCAGAATGCCGTCCACGGTTCCGATGCTCCAGAAACCGCTCAGTGGGAGATCGCCTATTTCTTTAGTAGTATAGATCTCGCCTAGTGGTCTCTTGTTGTTCCGCTTCCAACTAATGCGAAGGAGAACGGCCCTGTCTCTACGCAAGCGTTCAGTGTGTCTGAGCTATGGACATTAAGGAGTTGACCAAGGATGAGCTTGAGAGCTGGCTCACCGAACAGGGCCACAAGCCCTTTCGGGCCAGGCAGATTCTCAAGTGGCTGTATCAGAAGCGCATGGATACATTTGCCGCTATGAGCGATGTATCCGTTGCCTTACGGGAGATGCTGGAGCAGCACTTTGCGATTCAACGGCTGACGTGTACACAGCAAACGTCGGCGGCTGACGGGACAGAAAAATATCTGTTTACTCTTGCGGACGGACGACGGATTGAGAGCGTGTTTATTCCGAGTGAGAAACGCCGCACGCTATGTGTGTCATCCCAAGCCGGCTGCGCCATGGGCTGTCAGTTCTGTGCCACGGCTCAAGTCCGACCGGTGCGCGATCTCACTGCCGGGGAAATGGTCAGCCAAATCTGGGAAGTGCAGCAGCGTAGACCGGCGCAGGACGCGATTACAAATGTCGTCTTTATGGGCATGGGAGAACCGTTGGCGAACTACGCACAGCTCGTCAAGGCGCTGACTATTTTGACGCAAGCCTGGGGATTTGATTTTTCGCCGCGCCGCGTCACGGTTTCAACAGTTGGCCTGGTCCCGGCCATGGAACGCCTGCTGCAGGACACAAACGTCAATTTGACGGTGTCTTTAACCGCGACAACCGATACGTTGCGGGACGAACTGATGCCGGTTAACCGCCGCTACCCTTTAGCGGTGCTGTTTGAGGCATGTCGAACGCTTCCGATTGCCCCCCGGAAGCGCCTCACGTTTGCCTACACCATGTTTGACGGGATTAATGATAGTGACGCAGATGCCAAGCGATTGGTCGCGCTGCTGCATGGACTCCGGGCGAAAGTGAACTTGATTCCATTTAATCCCTATCCCGGTGCTGCCTTTCGTTCCTCGCCGCGCGTCCGGATGCAACGCTTTCGTCAAATCCTGCTTGACCGCGGGGTGCACGCCACGATACGCGAGAGTCGGGGTCAAGACGTCCAGGCTGCATGTGGCCAGCTTGCTGCGTCTGTGGAACACGCGGCGTAAGAGAAGACGACATGAGGACACTATGATCACCCTGGGTGTTATCGGCGGCAGTGGTCTGTACCAGATGGACAGGATAGAGCACGGTGAGTGGGTCAGTGTGGAGACGCCGTTTGGTGCTCCATCTGATGCGTATTTTGTCGGCGAGTTGGATGGAGTAGGCGTGGTGTTTCTGCCGCGTCATGGTCGGGGGCATCGCCTTCTGCCCTCAGAGCTAAATTTCCGGGCCAATATCTATGGCATGAAAAAGCTTGGTGTCCGACGACTGATCGCTGTGAGTGCGGTCGGGAGTTTGAAACAAGAGATTGTACCGGGGCAGATGGTGATTCCGGATCAGTTCATTGACCGCACGCGTGGACGCATCGACACCTTCTTTGGCCGAGGCATTGTTGCGCATGTCGCGTTTGCCGACCCCATTTGCCCCCTTTTGTCGCGAGCTTTATTCGAGGTGAGCCAAGAGCAAGGGCAGGAAATTGATGTCACAGTCCATCAGGGCGGGACATATATTTGTATGGAGGGCCCCCAATTCTCCACGCGTGCCGAGTCTTTTCTCTACCGCAGTTGGGGGGCCGATATTATCGGCATGACGAATTTACAAGAGGCCAAACTCGCCCGCGAAGCAGAAATCTGCTTCGCGACGTTAGCTATGGCCACGGATTATGATTGCTGGAATACTGAAGCTGGGGATGTCGTGATTGAGGACGTGCTGGCCATATTGAACAAAAATGTTGAAACCGCCAAACGGATTGTACACGGTTCAACGCGACGGCTCTTACCAGACCAGGTGTGCTCGTGCGAAACTGCGCTCAAGGGCGCCATCATTACGGATCGGTCGCTGATCCCTGCAAGCCTGAAAGCCGAACTTGAGCCGATTATTGGCAAATATATGTAAGGCGAAGTTGGGTGAATATGGGAGTGATGGCATGAGTATTGTCGTTGTGGGCTCAGTTGCCCTTGATTCGATTGAAACACCGTCTGGTCGAGTCGCTGAAGTCTTGGGTGGATCAGCCGCTTATTTTGCGGTTGCGGCCAGTTATTTTGCACCCGTCAACGTGGTAGCCGTCGTTGGCGAAGACTTTCCCGAAGAGGCCAAGGCGACCCTGATATCCCCGACTATTAATCTTGACGGGCTTGAGGTGCACCCCGGGCGCACCTTCCGTTGGACGGGCCGTTATCATGAAAACCTCAATATGCGCGATACGCTGGACCTGCAAATGAACGTGGTGGCGGATTTTGCACCGCAGCTGCCTGAGCACTACCGCCAGACCCCGTTTGTCTTTCTGGGCAATATTGACCCTGGTCTGCAAAGTCGTGTATTGGATCAGCTCGCCCAGCCACGCCTCATCGGCTGCGATACCATCAGTCACTGGATTGAGAATGAGCGTCCAGCCCTGGAAGCGGTGCTCAAGCGCGTCGATGTGTTGATCATCAATAATGAAGAAGCACAGATGATCAGCGGCGAGCACAATGTGGTCCGGGCGGCGCGTCAAATCCTGACGATGGGACCCAAAATGCTATTGGTCAAGCGTGGGGAGTATGGGGTGCTACTCTTTTCTCCGCAGTCGGTCTTTGCCGTGCCTGCCTATCCTTTGGAAGAGGTCAGCGACCCCACCGGGGCGGGCGATTCATTTGCCGGTGGCTTTCTCGGCTATTTGGCCGAGTCCAACGATGTGTCTGAGGCGGGGCTACGGAAAGCGATCGTATACGGAAGTGTTGTGGCTTCGTTCACGGTCGAAGATTTCAGCTTGCGCCGGTTGCAGTCCCTTACCCGCGATGACATCGAACAGCGCTACCGCCTGTTTGTCAGTTTGACGAAATTTTAAGCGCGCGGCCGATTGCGTATTCTGCCTATGGACCTTTCTGTTGTTGTCCCGATCTATAATGAGGTGGAGAATCTCCGCTCGCTGTGCCAACGCGTGCACGAGGTGCTCGCTCCGATGGGCTGGACGTATGAGCTCATTCTGGTTGACGATGGCAGCTCTGACGGCAGCAGTGAGCTCTTGGCTGAACTGCACGCGCAAGACGACAAGCTCAAAGTGTTACGCTTTCGCCGCAACTTCGGTCAAACGGCGGCCCTTGCGGCCGGGTTCGAATATGCGCATGGTGCGGTGATAGTCACCCTTGATGGGGATCTGCAAAATGATCCGATTGATATCCCTCGCTTACTGGCCAAGCTCGATGAGGGCTACGATTTGGTCAACGGCTGGCGCGTGAATCGCCAAGATTCTTTTTTATCCCGGCGGCTGCCGTCTCAGATTGCGAACAGTATTATCTCCTTGACGACGCAGGTGAAGCTGCACGACTATGGCTGCACGCTCAAGGCATTTCGGAGGGAAGTGGCAAAGGGACTCAAGCTCTATGGTGAAATGCACCGGTTTATCCCGGCCCTGGCCGGGGACATGGGCGCACGGATTGCGGAGTTGCCGGTTACCCATCATGCCCGCAAACATGGCAGCTCGAAATATGGGCTGGCGCGCACCGTGTGGGTCATACTCGATTTATTAACCGTAAAATTTCTCTCAAGCTACGCGACCCGGCCAAGCCATCTTTTTGGTCTTCTTGGGCTGATTGCCATGCTAGTCGGTGGTGGGATCACGACCGTGTTGGGGATCCAAAGACTCGTCTTTGGTGTGCAATTGTCAGGGCGACCATTACTGCTGCTCGGCATTCTTCTCCTGGTCACAGGCTTGCAGTTTGTGACTACCGGCCTGATCGGAGAACTGCTGGTCCGGACCTACCATGAAAGCCAGGATAAACACGCCTATTGGATTAGGGACGTGCTAGAATAGTGAAGAGTCAAAAGCGCACTGTGGTGTCTCAACTCCCACAACGCGACCATGCTGATCGAGTAATGAGAAAGGAGAACGGCCATCGCACGCATATTAATCACTGGTGGGGCGGGTTTTATCGGCTCGCATTTATGTGAACGTTTCCTTGCTGAAGGCGATGAAGTACTGTGCCTAGATAATCTCGTCACCGGGGATGCGGACAATGTCGCCCCCCTCTTCGCCAAGCCGGAATTTTCATTCATCCCTCAGGATGTCACCAATTACATTTATGTGAGTGGTCATGTCGACGCGATTCTCCACTTTGCGTCGCCAGCCAGTCCGATAGACTATCTTGAACTCCCGATTCAGACCCTTAAAGTCGGCTCGCTCGGGACGCATAAAGGGCTGGGACTTGCCAGAGTCAAAGACGCCCGCTTTCTGCTGGCATCAACATCGGAAGTGTATGGCGATCCGTTGGTTCATCCGCAGCAAGAAGATTACTGGGGGAATGTGAATCCCATCGGACCACGCGGCGTCTATGATGAGGCCAAACGTTTTGCTGAGGCCATGACCATGGCCTACCATAGGAGCCACGGTGTTGCGACGCGGATTATACGGATTTTCAATACGTATGGCCCACGTATGCGGTTGAGAGATGGGCGGGTCGTGCCGAACTTTATCGGCCAGGCGTTGCGTGGCGAGGATCTCACCGTCTATGGCGATGGCAGTCAGACGCGCAGCTTCTGCTATGTTGACGATCTTGTGGAGGGCATCGTGCGACTCCTACGCTCTGATCGGAATGAACCGGTCAACGTGGGGAATCCGCATGAATTATCAGTGCTGGAATTTGCCGAGACGATTTTGCGTTTGACTGACAGCCGGAGCAAAATTATTTTTCAGCCCCTCCCGGTTGACGACCCCAAAGTGCGCCAACCCGACATTAGTGTCGCCCGCCATATCCTGGGTTGGGAACCTCAGGTGTCGCTGGAAGATGGACTCGACAAAACGATAGCATATTTCCGAAAGAAACTGGAAATCGTCTAGGTCGGGCTTTTGAGCGCTGCAGAAGAAGACGAAAATTAGGACGAATCGTATGAGGGTATTGGTGACAGGCGGAGCTGGTTTTATCGGTTCACACCTTGTTGAAACCTATCTCGCAGCGGGGCATGAGGTCTGGGTTGTTGACGATTTATCAACGGGCAAGATGCAGAACGTTTCCCCGCATGCCCATTTCATCCAGGCTGATATTCGGGATGAGTCGGTCCGCGAGCTCATGGTCAAAGAGCGCATTGAGGTGGTGAACCATCATGCCGCACAAATGGATGTCCGGCGTTCAGTCGCCGACCCGCTGTTTGACGCACGGGTGAATATCCTGGGGCTGCTCAACGTCCTTGAGGGGGTACGGCTGGCGCAGTGTCAACGTATCATCTTCGCCTCCTCGGGCGGGACCGTGTACGGTGAACAAGAAGTCTTTCCTGCCACTGAGGACCATCCGACCCGACCTATTAGTCCGTACGGGGTGAGCAAACGAACTGGGGAGCAGTATCTGCACTTCTATCACGTCGAGCATGGCCTAGCGTATGTGGCGCTTCGGTATGCCAACGTTTACGGGCCGCGCCAAGATCCACACGGAGAAGCCGGCGTTGTCGCCATCTTTATCCAACGACTCTTGGCCGGACAACCAATCACCATTAACGGGGATGGAAAACAGACGCGAGATTATGTCTTTGTCGGTGACGTTGCCCAGGCAAACGCGGCCGCGCTGTACGTGGACTATAGCGGTCCAATAAATATCGGCACAGCAAAAGAAACCGATGTCAACATTCTCGCTGCCCATTTGCAGCGTATTATCCCTGGTACGCCGGACCGCTCGGAGTATGGCCCGGCGAAGCCGGGCGAGCAGCGCCGGAGCGTCTTGGCCTGGGATCGTGCCGCTCGCATCCTGGGCTGGAAGCCGACAACGCCTTTAGACGAGGGGCTGAAAAGAACGGAGGCTTTCTTCCGACAATAATATGGATATTCAGCGGATTCGGAATTTCAGCATTATCGCTCATATCGATCACGGCAAGTCGACCTTAGCCGACCAGCTCTTGTCTCAAACGGGTTCGATTGGTGACCGAGAAAGTGGCGCGCAATTTTTAGACACCATGGACCTGGAACAGGAACGTGGGATTACCATTAAAGCCCGGACCGTGCGCTTGCGGTATCACGCTCAGGACGGCGTCGAATATTATCTGAACTTGATTGATACGCCCGGTCATGTGGATTTCGCGTATGAAGTCTCGCGCAGCCTCTACGCCTGCGAAGGCGCTATTTTGGTCATTGATGCGACGCAAGGAGTTGAGGCCCAAACGCTGGCAAATACCTATCTGGCCCTTGACCAGCAGCTTGAAATTTTACCCGTCATTAATAAAATCGACCTGCCTAGTGCGGAACCCGAGCGGGTGCGGCAACAGCTCGAAGACATCATCGGCCTGGATGGCAACGATGCGGTGTTAGCCAGTGCCAAGGAGGGCCGGGGAATCGCGGAAGTCTTGGAGGGCATCCTACGGATAATGCCGCCTCCTCAGGGTGACCCCAACGCGCCGCTGAAAGCCCTCCTCTTCGACAGCTGGTTTGACCCGTATCAAGGCGCCGTTGTCCTGGTGCGCGTGTTCGACGGGACCTTGCGTCCAGGGATGTCGATACAGCTCATGTCGAGTGGCAAGGAGTATGAGGTCGGGCAGGTTGGCATCTTTGCTCCGCACCCAGGATCAGTCCCAGAGCTCGGGCCCGGAGAAGTCGGCTTTCTCATGGCGGGGATCAAAGAAGTGCGAGAGGCCCGAGTGGGCGATACGATCACAGAAGTTCGCCGCCCAACTGGCACCATGTTTTCGGGCTTTAAGGCGGCAAAGCCGATGGTTTTTAGTGGGCTGTATCCCGTGGAATCACAGCAGTACGAGGCGTTGCGCGATGCGGTTGAAAAACTCCGCTTGAATGATGCCGCTTTTTCGTATGAGAAAGAAACCTCGCTCGCTCTCGGCTTTGGGTTTCGGTGTGGGTTCCTCGGCCTGTTACATATGGAGATCGTACAGGAGCGCTTGGAACGGGAATTTGGTTTAGAGTTGATTACGACGACGCCGACGGTCGAGTATCAAATCCTGACCATCGGCGGCGAAATGTTGCAGGTCGAGAACCCGTCTTTTTTTCCTTCGGTGCAAGAGATTGAGCATATTGAAGAGCCGTTTATATTAGCCACGATCCACCTGCCGGTAGAATATGTGGGAAATGTTTTACAACTCTGCCAGGAGCGCCGAGGGATACAACGGGAGCTGAAATACCTCGACCCCACGCGCGTCGCGCTTAGCTATGAACTCCCGCTCAACGAAGTCGTGATTGATTTTTATGATCGGATGAAATCCATCAGTCGTGGTTATGCGTCCTTGGACTATGAATTTTTGGACATGCGTCCGGCTGACTTGGTGAAGCTTGATATACGCATTAACGGCGATATCGTAGATGCCTTGTCGCTGATTGTGCATCACCAGCACGCGCATGCCCAGGGTCGTGAACTGGTGCGGAAAATGCGTGAACTCATCCCGCGCCAAATGTTTGATGTCGTCGTGCAGGCCGCTATCGGCAGTCGGGTGATTGCACGTGAAACGGTCAAAGCGCTACGCAAAAACGTCACCTCAAAGTGTTATGGAGGGGATATAACCCGTAAACGAAAGCTGCTAGAAAAACAAAAAGAAGGCAAACGTCGTATGAAGCAGGTTGGTCGGGTTGAAATCCCTCAAGAGGCATTTCTTGCCTTGCTTCAGGTCCGTGATCCAGAAGCGCAGCGGCGTGGGTAATCCGTAATATGGCCAGAGGCAAAACGTCAGTCCAAGGGGCGGTGGGTATGGCAGGGCAGAGGTCGAATGCGGGCACGCCGTCTGCATCAACAACCCAGCAGAAACAGAAATCCGTATTTCGTGAATATACCGAAGCGCTGTTGGTCGCCTTGCTCCTGGCTCTGTTTATTCGGAGCTTTATCGTCCAGGCCTTCAAGATTCCCTCCGGCTCCATGCTTTCTACGCTTCAAATCGGGGACCATATTCTGGTGAGTAAGTTTGCCTATGGTCTGCGTCTCCCGTATCCGTTCGATACCTTGGTCTTTGAATGGGGCAAGCCGGAACGCGATGATGTCATTGTCTTTGTCTACCCCAAAGACGAAACAAAAGATTTTATTAAACGTGTCGTGGCGGTTGAAGGTGATCGGGTGCGCATTCGTGATAAGCAGTTGTTTGTCAATGGTGAAGCCGTTGAGAACGTGTATGCCCTGTATGCCGACCCCGGTCGTGTCATCCCTGGTCTGCGCGATAACTACCCGCAGCCTCTGCCTGACGGGTCGGTCGAGCCTGCTATTGTTCCGCCGGGGAAATTATTTGTCATGGGTGATAACCGCGACCATAGCCATGACAGCCGCTTCTGGGGCTTTGTGGATATACAAGGCGTGAAAGGCAAAGCTTTCCTGATATACTGGTCATGGGACGGGCACGATCGTTGGATACGCTGGGAGCGGCTGGGGTCGCTCATTTATTAATGCAGTGAGAAGGAGACGGCGGAGTGACGCGGCTTGAAGAAATGCTGCTTGAGAGCGGGAAAGTCTCGAAGGATGACCTGCGTAGAATCCAGCTTGTCCAACAAAAACGCGGGGAAACGCTTGAGCGCCTGCTCGTCGAGTTGGGATTTATGTCTGAAGATGATCTCCTGCCCGTGTTGGCGGAATATTATCGAGCCCCGCTGCTGAGTGCACGTGAGTTTCCGAAGCAACCGCCAGCGCTGTCCAGTGTCAACCCCGGCTTTCTACGCCAAGCACGTGTCTGCCCTTTAACTTCTCAGGACGGTGAGTTGACTATTGCCATGGCTGACCCCGGTGATTTTTACGTCATCGAGGCGCTCGAGAAAGCAACCAAACTCGAGGTGACGATTCGGATTGCACGTGAACGCGATATCCTTGAAGCGTTACGTATCTATTACGCTGAGGGTGGAGCGGAAGGACAGGAGGTCAGCGATGTTGAGTACCTCGAAGATGATCAAGAAGATGTCCAACACCTGCGGGACATGGCGAGCGAAGCGCCGGTTATTCGGCTGGTCAATATGCTTATCGCACGTGCGATGGAACAGCGGGCATCGGATATTCACATCGAGCCTTTTGAAAAAGAGCTCCGCGTCCGGTATCGCATTGACGGTATTCTGCACGATGTAGACGCACCCCCTCGTAAGCTACAGGCCGCTCTCATCTCCCGGGTCAAACTCATGGCCAAGCTCAATATTGCCGAACGGCGTCTGCCTCAAGACGGACGAATCAAACTGCGCATGTTGGGCCGTGAGGTCGATCTGCGCGTTTCGACGCTGCCCACCCTGTACGGGGAAAGTGTGGTGCTGCGTATTCTGGACCGGTCGAGTATTAATGTCAGCCTGGAGTCACTCGGCTTTCCCAAGGATGTCCTGTCGGACTTTGAGAAGCTCATTGCGCAACCGTATGGAATGATACTGGTGACGGGACCCACGGGAAGCGGGAAAACGACGACGTTGTACGGGGCGCTGGATAAGATAAATTCACCCGAGAAAAAGATTATCACCATTGAGGATCCCGTTGAGTATCAGCTCAATGGGGTCAACCAAATCCATGTCAAAGCGCAGATTGGATTAACCTTTGCCGCCGGTCTGCGCTCCATCGTCCGTCAGGATCCCGATGTTATCATGGTCGGAGAGATTCGGGATTATGAAACCGCCGAGATTGCTATTCAATCAGCCTTAACCGGACACTTGGTGTTTTCAACGCTGCATACCAATGACGCATCTGGTGCGGTCTCGCGTCTGCTCGAAATGGGCGTCGAAGACTATTTGCTGGCCTCGTCCCTGCTTGGCGTGATGGCCCAACGTCTGGTGCGAAACTTATGTCTGAGCTGCCGACGGCCGGTCGAAGGCGGGGCCTCTCTCCCGCAGATCAACCAGCAGACCAACGGCCACGCGCCGGAGCTGACGGCGACCTATGAAGCCGGGGAATGTGAAGACTGCGCCATGACCGGCTATCGGGGCCGCGATGGGATTTTCGAATTCTTGCCGGTTGACGAAAGCATACGCCAATTGATTCTCAAGCGCTCATCGGCTGATATCATTAAAGAACAGGCGGTGAGTCGTGGCATGCGTCCCCTCCGGGACGATGGCTGGCGCAAAGTAGCCGAAGGCGGCACGACCGTGGCTGAAGTGATGCGCGTCACCCAAGATGCATAAGAGGCATAAGCCGTTCGCAGTGCATAGCAGTATCACTGTCCAGGAGCGGTAACAGACGAAGCTGTTTCGGGAGCCGGGGTGTCTTCCGTCTCTCCGGTGTCTTCTGGATAATAGCCGATAATGCGATAGGTCACTCGTCTTGGTTCAAAATAGGCGTTACCAAATTTCTCGACCCAGTGGGCTGCCGTGCGTTTGATCCAGTTACCCTGGGCATCTTGTTCGTCGGTATATTCCCATCTGCCTAGCAGGGTTCCATCCGGCGCATACTCACGGGTCTCCCTCAATCCGCCCTGGTCCGAATAGACATACTCGGATTTTCCGACAGGGCCGACGAAAACAGCATGTGCCCCGTAGCGAGCAGTCGTGAGCCTGTGTCCTTCGCTCCCATACGTATGGACCAAGCGACGGAACAGACTGCCTGCGGCATTATATTCAGCTTCTTCAAGAATACGGTCCTGCTCGTCTAGTACTGAGACGGTTTTTCGCCGTAGGCTGCCATCTGCCGTGTACAGGCTGTGTGTGATGCGCTGTTCTTGCCGGTCCGTGAGAAGCAGAGTCCGGTCACCGGAGAGACCCTCAAGCGAATAGACTCTCTGCTCAGTCGTATTTTCTGTGGGGTAGGTGTACACGGTTTTTTTTCAGGCTTCCGTCCGTCTCATACTGCAGCTGCTGGGTCTTGCGCCCGTGTTGATCATAGGTCGTTGCGTCAACTTTCTGCAGTTTCCCTTCTGCCCACTGATCGAGGTGACGGACAAGGACTGCTTGCTCAACCAGAATGGATTTGACCGAACCTTGCAGGCGGTCTTCCCGCTCTGCTACAAGCTGCGCCTGTAGTGAGCCGGTGCACAAAAGGCAGCCTGCCAGACTGAAAAAAAGGATCCGGGGAAGCCTCATGCCTTCTTTCGTGAACGCTGGCCTGTGGCCAAATTCACCTCGGCAATTTCGTTCGGCCCGACTGTCCAGGTGCGATGGCGTTGCCAGAGGACAGGGTCATGACCGGGAATGAGGCGTTCGAGTTCGCCGCTCAAGGCTTTACGAATGGTATCGTAAGTAAAGAGTTGGTTAAAAGGGTTGCCCTGAGTATAGCCCGGTGGCCACATCTTTTCGATGTTGGAATACCAATACACCGCATCCCCGGCTATGGCGAACAGACCATTACGCGTGCGGACCTCAAACCACTGCGTGCCAAAGGTATGCGAGTCCTTGGCCAGATGGGCCGTAATACCGGGTAGGACCTCCACATCGCCTTCAATCAGCGTGGCTTTATTTTGGCTCATGGCAATAGCCACGTTGTGGATATCCTGCGGATCAAGAGAAGACAGAATCCAGCCTCTCTCTCCACCTCCAAAGTCGTGCGGCAGGGCGAGTGTCCGTAGCCAGCCCATATATTCATCCAGCTGGATATACAACTGCGCATTGGGAAACG
>CAUZQN010000002.1:0-18827 GCA_963581605.1 uncultured Binatia bacterium (SeqCode) | reverse complement strand
GGCGACTTGTTTCATGGCTTTAATCTGGGCGTTGCCACCGACCCGAGAGACCGAGATACCCACGTTCACCGCAGGCCGGACACCAGAGAAGAAGAGGTCAGACTCAAGAAAGATTTGGCCGTCGGTAATAGAAATCACATTGGTCGGGATGTAGGCGGATACGTCGCCAGCCTGGGTCTCAATCACCGGTAAGGCTGTCAAGGATCCACCCCCTTCGGCATCGCTCATTTTTGCCGCACGCTCTAATAGTCTTGAGTGCAGATAGAATACGTCACCCGGAAACGCCTCGCGGCCCGGTGGGCGGCGTAACAGTAGCGAGAGCTGTCGATAGGCCACGGCGTGCTTGGACAAATCATCATAGGCGAGTAACGCATGCCGACCGTTATCACGGAAATATTCTCCTATGGCGCAACCGGTGTACGGAGCAATAAACTGAAGCGGTGCCGCATCGGAGGCTGCGGCCATAACGATCGTGGTATAGTCCATCGCACCGGCGCGGGTCAGCCGCTCAACCAGTTGGGCTACTGTGGATTGCTTTTGACCAATGGCGACATAAATACAGGATACATCGCCACCTTTTTGGTTGATTATGGTATCAACGATAATAGCCGTCTTGCCGGTTTGTCGGTCACCAATGATGAGTTCGCGCTGACCGC
This sequence comes from uncultured Binatia bacterium (SeqCode), assembly GCA_963581605.1. Lineage (GTDB taxonomy): Bacteria > Desulfobacterota > Binatia > Bin18 > Bin18 > Bin18. The sequence continues at coordinate 18,171 of CAUZQN010000002.1, read as the reverse complement.
GACCGATGGGGATCATGGAATCAATGGCTTTGATTCCGGTTTGTAAGGGTTGGGTGACAGGCTGGCGTAGGACGATGCCCGGAGCTTTAACCTCAATCCGGCGCATTTCGGTTGTTTCAATCGGGCCTTTCCCGTCCAGCGGCTGGCCCAGGGCGTTCACGACTCGACCGAGCATGGCATCGCCAACGGGGACCTCGGCAATACGGCCGGTGCGTCGAACCTCGTCGCCCTCTTTAATAGACTGCACCTCACCGAAGATGGCGGCACCAACGTTGTCTTCTTCGAGGTTGAGCGCCAAGCCGTACAGGTCGCCGGGGAACTGCAGCAGTTCTCCGGATGCGACCCGATCTAGTCCATGGATGCGAGCGATTCCATCTCCGGCTGAGAGTACGGTACCGGTCTCCCGCTGTTCGACCTGCTGGTCGTAGCCTTGAATTTGTTGCTTGATGATTTCGCTGATCTCAGCGGCACGTAGTTCCATTCGTCCCTCTCGTTAATACGTTGTGTACTATTTCTTAATGATCTTTCAGTTTTCTTTACAGCTGTTGCGCAAGTTGACTCTCAAGCCGTGCAAGCTGTGTCTTGAGACTCGCGTCGTATACCCGGCCTTCAACCTCAACGATGATTCCGCCTAAGAGTTCCGTATCAACGGCAAAAGACGCTTCCACCGTTTTCTTGGTGAGGCGGCTAAACGCAGCGGTAATGGTTTGCGCTTCCTCTTCTGAAAGGGCAGCTGCAGAGCGGATCTGGGCTTGAATGCGACCGAGGACTTTATCAAGAAGGCGTTGGTAAGCCCGGTCTATATCGACTAAGTCGCGTAAGCGGTTATTGTCGGCCAGGACACGCAAGAACTTTACGAAGGTGTCATGTAGTGAGGCCTGAGAGATCACCTGCTGCACAATACTCTGGCGAGCCCTCAGCGGGAGGGCCGGTAGGGTGAGTATTTTTGCTAATTCCGGATCGGTGAATAGCTGCGCTACTTGGGTGAGTTGCGACCCGATTTTTTCTCCCTCGCCTTGTTCTTGAGCAAGACTGAGGAGTGCTTTGGCGTAGCGCCTAGCTGCCTGCGTTCCCGGCATTGCCGACCTCACGAACCAGATTTTGAATCAAACGGTTATTATCACTCGATGTGACGTTTTTTTGAATAAGCGCAGTCGCGATCTGCACCGCTTGTCGTGCGACCTCTTTGCGCAGCAGCTGCCGAGCCGCTTCGATTTCGCGTTGAGCGATGAGTTGGACCTCGGCTGTCGCTCGTTCAGCCATCTGTCGGGCTTCTTCCATGATACGCGTACGCTCGCGTTCTGCAGCCTCAATAGCTTGCGTACGGAACTGCTCCTCTTCGGCCGCCAGATTGGCTATCTTCTGCTCGTATTCTTGGCGGAGCTGTTCGGCTTCTTCTTTGGCTCGCTTGGCTTCATCCAGGGCTTGCACGACTGAGGCATGACGTTCCTTGAGCTTTTGTTTGATAATGCCAAATGCGAATTTGCGTAGGACAAAGACGAAAATGAGAAAATTAATAGTAAAGAAGAGCAGTGTGAGCCATTGGGAGCTACCCGCGTGCTCAGCATGTGTGTCCTCGGCAGCCCAGCCCAGTGAGGGCAAGGCGCACAGGAGAGAGATGTGGAGGCTGAGTATAATTATGGGCTGTTTAGACTGTATCATGACTGGGTGAGGGGTCTTTCCAGTAGTTTCTCACTTATTTCACGAGCGAATTGAGGCAGCTGCGCTTCGAGGCTTAGACGGGTGTTTTCAACATCTTGAGAGAGCGTTTGCCGAATACTGACGACTGACTTGCCTGCTTCTTTGCGTGCGGCCTCTACAACTGAGCGGGCTTGGAGCCCGGCATCTTTGTAAATGGTGTCGACCTTTTGTCGCGCTTCAGTCCGTGTTGTGGCCAGGCGTGCCCGGTATTGTTCATTCAGCTGCTCTACTTCAGCTTTGACCTGCGCGGACTCTTTCATAGCTCCTTCCGTGCGCTGTTTTCTTGCCTTGAGCACGGAGAGGTTAGGTTCAAACAGAAGTCGCCGTAAGTAGGTCCAAACAATAAGAAAAAGAACAATTTGGGCGATAAAAGTCCAGTCTGGAGGGAAAGAAAGCACCGATGAATGGTCTCCTCTTAATACGAAGTGTAGAAGTTAAAAGGCTAGGGGCTATAGTAAGGAGTGGCTGTAATTATTTCAGACGCTATTATTGAGCTGCCTTTTTACTTTCATCCTTTTAGGCGCTGTACAAGCCCCTCCAGTTCTTCGTTAGAGTAATATTCAATTTCGACTCTTCCCCCATTTTTACGAGGAAGAATTTTTACTTTTGTCCCAAGGGCTTGAATGAGATCTTCCTGTACTGCAGTGAGGTATATATCAGCATTTGTTGATATCGTCTGTCTCTTCGATGAGGACGACTGTGGGGGTATTTCTTGAATATTTGATTGAGCAACGAGGGTTTCTGTTTCACGTACGGACAGGCCATGTTTCATCACATGACGGGCCATCTCCAACTGCTGTTCGGTTAAATTCAGGGCCAATAGCGCCCGAGCGTGGCCGACAGATATTGTCCCCTTATCGACCTCATCTTTTATTTCATCCGGCAGATTTAGGACACGCAGAAGGTTGGTGACTACGGGACGGCTTTTACCAACGCGTTGGGCAACCTGCTCTTGGGTAAGATTAAACTCCTGCATGAGCTGACGATAGGCAAGTGCCTCTTCTATTGGGGTAAGTTCTTCTCGCTGAATATTCTCAACCAACGCCATTTCCAGGCTTTCCGCATCGCTGACTTCTTTTACGATGACGGGAACACGCTCAAGCCCAGCACGATGAGCAGCGCGAAAGCGGCGCTCACCCAGTATTAATTCATACCCTGTACTCACCTTTCTCACCAAAAGCGGCTGTAATATACCTTGATTCCGTATGGATTCAGCAAGCTCAGCAATCTTTGATTCATTAAAATAGCGTCTTGGCTGGCGTGGATTGGGGCGAATTTCAGTTATGGGAACCCGACGCTCAGCTGGGGTATCCAGTGATGTCCCCTGCGGAATGAGAGCACTCAGGCCTCTGCCTAGAGCGCGCCTTTTCACACTTGCAACAGCTTCACTCATTCGGTGTCCCCTTTTTGGCCTGGAAACGAATCTGCCTCTAACACCGCTATTGGCGCAACTTCCGTCGTGCTTCTGAGACCTTCAGTGCTGCTCGCGGCAGTCCAATGCGTCGATTCCGTTTGCTCTTTATGTAAGAGTTCCTGGGCGAGTTCCATATAGCTTTTTGCACCACGGCATGACGGATCATACAGGATGACGGGCAATCCGTGACTAGGACTCTCACTCAGCCTCACATTTCGAGGGATGATGGTTTCGAAAACATGTTGGGGGAAGAATTGCCGTACTTCGTCGGCAACTTGATGACATAGCCGATTACGTGCATCAAACATAGTCAGCAAAAGGCCTTCGATTGCCAGATCGGGATTCAATCGATCTCGGATAATGTCTAGAGTTTCCAATAACGATCGGAGCCCTTCAAGCGCATAATATTCACACTGGAGCGGAATAAGTACGGTATCTGCGGCAGTAAGGGCATTGATCGTGAGTAATCCTAGAGACGGAGGACAGTCAAGAAATATGTATCGATAGGCAGAAGCGTGCTGCTGAATGATATTTTTGAGACAATATTCGCGATTTTCGGCATTGAGCAGTTCGACTTCTGCACCGATGAGATCGTGGGTTGCGGGAATGATATCAAGGTTCTCAATAGCAGTCTTTTGGACACAATCCGGGAGCGTACAGTCCCCTAGGAGAAGGTGGTAGATGGTGGCGGCATCGGGGGTTATGTGTGTGCCAATGCCACTTGTCGCGTTCCCTTGGGGATCGCAGTCTATAAGGAGGGTCTTTTCACCGGAAATGCCGATTGCAGCCGAGAGGTTGATGGCTGTGGTTGTTTTTCCGACGCCGCCCTTTCGGTTCGCAATGCAAATAGTTCTGGCCACCTCCGTTTCTCCTAACACATTAAAGAAAGGAATAAAAGACGCAGCGTAAGCATTTATTTAGAAAGAGTTTTTTTGGACCATGTAATCTGGATTACCCATGTTTCACGTGACACATTTATCTCATTCTTCCATGTTTCACGTGAAACATTCATCAACCTCGCTTTTTGAAGAGCAAGGCGCATCTATCTCCCTCCCCAAAAGGAAGGGAGTAATCGTGGGTGCCATCCAAATCAAAGCCTAATGCATCGCAATCTGTATCTTCTATCAGAGTGGAGCCCCCTTTGCGCGGACCTTGCATTGTTAACGCTATGCCATCTGTCTTAAGGAAAGGTGCAGAAAAAGCAAGAAATTGAGAGGTACTCCATGTCGCTCGTGTTGTAACAACGTCAAACCCATAAACCAGTCCGTCTTGTTTCGAAAGAGACTCCACCCTTCCCTCGCGGACCATGATATTCTTGATTCCGGTTGATCTTGCTACTTCTCTAAGAAAATTCGCCCGCTTTCTACGCACCTCTACCAATACGTACTCTCTACCTGGCTCTGCTGCCGCGAGTATAAATCCTGGAAACCCGGCTCCGCTCCCTAGATCGACAAAGGAACCCCCAGCCGGAAGTAGGTGCGAAATGGCAAGCGAGTCGAGAATATGCCTTTGAATAACCGTTGCAGAGTCATGTTGCCCCACAAGATTAAAAACCAGCGCCCAGCGCTGGAGTTCGTCTAGGTAAAGGTTCAGAATACTAAGGGTTTTCGGGGATAGTGAAAGATTCAAAAAACATGCGCCTTTCAGCATGAGGGATAGGTCATTCCGATCCATAGATTAGACAGCTCCGGCACGTTTCAAGTACACGGCTAGTAAAGACAAGGCTGCTGGAGTCACCCCAGGTATACGTGAGGCTTGGCCTAGTGAGCGTGGACGCAGTGTAACGAGTTTTTCCTGTACTTCTGATGACAGGCCGCAAACGTTCGCATAATCCATCGTGTTTGGAATGAGCGCCTTTTCTAAATGTCGGAGTCGCTTTACGCCTTCTTCCTGCCGACGAATATAACCAGCATACTTCACGCCTATTTCTACTTCTATACTCGTGTCTCTGGAGAGAGGAACTGGGGAGGGACTTATAGTTTGGATGTCCGCAAAAGATAATTCCGGGCGTCTCAACAATTTTGCAAGCGAGGTCGGAGTTTTTATTTCAGCAGATCCCAAAGCAGCTAAGCGGGCGTTTACTTCTCCATTTGGTGTGAAAACGGTTTCCTCAAGACGCTGCGTTTCATTCTTAATTTCCGTCTGTTTTATTTGGGTATTTTGGTATGTTAGCCTGTCTATTAGACCGACTCTATGCCCGATTTCTCTGAGTCTGAGATCTGCATTATCCTCCCGCAAAAGTAATCGGTGCTCGGCCCGAGACGTAAACATGCGGTAGGGTTCTCCCCCAACTCCCTTTGTTACCAAGTCGTCAATCAGAACACCAATATACGCTTGATCTCTTGAAAAGATCAGAGGATCTTCGCCTCGGATACTGAGGCTCGCATTGATACCAGCCATGAGTCCTTGCGCCGCAGCTTCCTCGTAACCAGTCGTTCCATTAATCTGGCCGGCGAAATAGAGGCCCTTCAATAGTTTAGTTTCCAAACTGGAGTATACCTGGGTGGGGTCCGCGTAGTCATATTCAATGGCATAACCAGGACGCATGATCTCTGCCTGCTCCAAGCCCAGAATTGAACGCACCATGCTGAGTTGGATATCGAGTGGTAGACTTGTAGAAAGGCCATTTGGGTACACCTCTACAGTATCTCGCCCCTCTGGCTCAAGAAAAATCTGATGTCGTGGCTTCTCTCTAAAGCGCACGACTTTATCCTCGATTGATGGGCAATAGCGAGGCCCCTTGCTCTGAATAGCACCGGAATATATAGGGGAGCGATCAAGCCCAGACTCAATCACTGAATGCGTGTGCTCATTCGTATAAGTAATATAACAAGGGAGTTGTTCCTGTTTGATCGCCGCTGTTGAGAATGACAGTGGCGGCGGCGGAGTATCTCCATACTGCGGTTCCAAAACATCATAATTGATAGTTCGGCTGTCTAATCTTGGACAAGTACCAGTTTTAAGGCGGCCAATGCGAAACCCAAGTTCACACAGATTGCCACTCAAGCCCTCGACCGAAAAGTCTCCTGCACGTCCCGCCGCATAGTTCTTGAGACCTACGTGTATGAGTCCTTTGAGAAATGTTCCCGTTGTCAGAATGATCGTCTTTGCCGAGAAATGCTCTCCAATCTGTGTCTCGACTCCTTTAATGGACCCGTTCTCAGTAATAAGACCCTCTACACTGCCCTGTCGCAAGGTAAGATTTGGTGTCGTCTCGACAATTTTTTTCATATAGAGCCGATATAGTGCCTTATCAGCCTGCGCACGTGTGGCTCGAACCGCCGGCCCTTTTCTGGTATTCAAAACGCGAAACTGAATACCCGTCTCATCAATCGCTCGTGCCATCTCACCGCCGAGCGCATCGATCTCCTTTACCAGATGGCTTTTTCCAATCCCACCAATTGCCGGATTACAAGACATCTGACCAATATGGTCGAGATTGAGCGTGAGCATGAGGGTTTTGCTACCTAGTCGTGCAGCGGCAAGTGCAGCCTCTATACCGGCGTGTCCAGCCCCGACAACGATAACGTCGTAGTTCATATATCCCTACTATCCTTCGCTCTACTTGCCAATGCAAAAGTCCTGGAACACGCGATCAAGGATATCTTCGCTACTCACGTGTCCGGTTATCTCTCCAATATGATCGAGGCTAGTGTGTAGATCAACAGCCACGAGGTCGAGAGGGAGGCCGTCTTTAAGACTGGATGAAGCATTTTTAAGACTTTGAGTTGTCTTCGTAAGAGCACTTTTATGGCGCATTTTTGTAATAAATGGATAATTTAAAACAATGTTTTTATCTATAGCCCGCCTCTTCTTATCCAACACGACTCCCCCGTCACCCCCGTCACCAAGGATAACATTCTGGATTCGCTCTTCTAAATCTTTCATGCCGGTCCCGTATTTGGCTGAAATATAGATAAGAGGTCCTTTATCGATACGGCTTATTACGTCAGCTGGATCAAGTTCTTGAAAAAGATCGCTCTTATTGATTAGGGGGATGCACTTTTTTCCTCTAAGCTTTTCACAAATCAGTGCATCACTTATATCAAACGGCTGTGCAGCGTCAAAAACCGCAAGGATCAGTTCAGCCTGTTCGATCCCGGCAAGCGCGCGCTCAATGCCTATCTGTTCAACCTCGTCTGTTGTGTGTCGAATACCAGCTGTATCCCACACTACAAGAGGAATATCGTTTACGAGAACCGTTTCCTCAATAATATCTCGAGTTGTGCCGGGGACCTTTGTCACAATCGCCCGTTCTGTTCCTGTTAGAAGGTTGAGTAAACTCGACTTGCCGACATTGGGTTTTCCAACGATAGCAGTTCGGACTCCGTCCCGGTAAACTTTGCCCTGTGAAAAGGTGGCTTCCAAGGCTTCTAAATCACTGCGAATTATAGAGAATTCGTTCTGCATTTCCTCTTGGCTGTGTTCAGGAATGTCTTCTTCAGGAAAATCGATTAAGGCTTCGAGATGTGCAGTCAGTGAGAGAAGCTTGTCCCGAATTTCATCACATGCCTGTGAGAGTCGGCCGGTTAAGTGTTCCCAGGCGAGGTGCAAGCCTGTCTCATTTGTGGCCTGAATGAGGTCCAAAACTGCCTCAGCCTGCGCGAGATCTAAACGTCCGTTGAGAAAGGCCCGCTTAGTAAATTCGCCTGGCTGAGCCAGGCGAACGCCTTGACACAGAACAGCCTCCAAGACACAACGGGTCAGAAAGTTGCCGCCGTGGAGGTGTACTTCAACCGTATTCTCACAGGTGTAGCTTTTGGGGGCACGCATAAAGATAATCGCCCCTTGATCAATCGGTGTTCCGTGCGGCTTATCGAGAATCCGGCCGAGGTAGAAGTGGTGTGTATGCTGCTCTCTCCAGGGTGTCTCGGGCAGAAACAGTGTTTTGATTACGGTTTCTGAACGAGCGCCACTGATTCTGATAATCGCAATCCCCCCTTGCCCAGGGGGAGTGGCAATAGCTGCGATCGTATCATGTTCGTACACGACTCCTCGCTTAAGAGGTTACGAACGAGCAGCGCCCCGCGGTCGCTCGGCGCTTCGCGGCCGGTCTCGGTGAGCGTTGCTGCCGTTCTCCGGAACAATAGAGAGGCGTCGGAGATGTCCACGCCCCACACTCTGGGTATTCACAAGCGGGTCATCTTCAAGGACTAAATGCACAACGCGACGATCACGAGGGCTGAGCGGATTCAGGGTCACAGTTTTCCTGCGGCGTTTCGCCCGTTCTCCTAAGCGCAGGGCTAAACTTTCGAGGCTCTGCCGGCGCCGTTCTCGGTAGCCTTCTGCATCCAGGACGAGATGCGCTTCTTCTTCATCACCCCGGGTGATCATACGATTGAGCAAATATTCGAGCGCATCGAGCGTTTGGCCTTTTCGGCCGACAAGCAAGCCGCCTAAGGTCTCCTCTAAGTTGATAACAGCTTCTGGCCCTTGGACATCAAGAGAAACCGGCACTTCCGTCCCCATAAGACGCAGGGTCTCTGTAAGGGCCTGGCATGCCTTTTCTCCAGTCTCTTTGGAGACTGGAGCGGGCTGAATATCTGATGCTGAGGAGACGGGACGGCGTGAAGCGGGCCGCTCCGTAGGAGCTACGGCGATTGACTCAGGTTCCAGCTCCTGAGGGGCGAGGGAACTGCGGAGTGTTGCCCGGACCCTCGCCTTTTTTCCGCCAATACCAAGAAATCCTTTGGTCGCCTGAGCGATGATTTCGATTTCAACCTGATCTCGTTCTGCCTGAAGTTGGGCGAGGGCGGTAGCAACCGCCTCTTCAATCGTAGATCCTTGGGTTTCAACAGAACTCATTACGTCTTTCCCCTTTTATCAAGCATATTTTTTCGTATACCATTGCTGCTGGGCTACACTCAGGACATTATTGACGAGCCAGTACAGTACAAGTCCAGCTGGAAAACTGATAAACATGGCTGTGAAGACCACCGGCATAAGGAGCATCATTTTCTGCTGCATCGGATCACCCGTTGTGGGGGTCATCATCTGTTGAACAAGCATCGATCCACCCATGAGCAAAGTTAGGACCGGGATACCCGGCGGCTCAACAAACGGAATGGCAAGCGCTCCAAGTCTATCGGGTTGTGACAGATCCAAAATCCAGCCGAAAAAGGGGGCCTGCCGGAGTTCAATCGCATACAGCAGACCCTGATAGAGCCCGATGAATACAGGAAGCTGGACCAACATGGGTATACATCCACCGAGCGGATTCACCTTATTATTTCGATACAGCTCCATCGTTTCCTTGTTCAGCTTTTCTTTATCATCCTTATATTGCTCGCGTAATCGTTCCATCTCAGGCTGAATATTCTTCATCGCCGACATGGACTTGAAGCTTTTGTTGCTCAGCGGGAAGAATACCAGCTTGACCATGATGGTCAGTAAGATAATAGCAACTCCATAGTTGCCCGTCGCTGAATACAGCATTCTGAGCAGCAATACTAATGGGCGGGCAATGAAATGGGCCCAACCAAAATCGATAGCCCGGTCAAAGGCTGTATCGACCGCATTGAGGGCAGAAGTCTCCTTTGGGCCAAGATATAACGTATACGAGACGTTTTCTCCGCTCCACGGAATAGAAAGTCGCGCCTCAAACGTTCCGTTGTCCTCGCTGAAGAAGAGACGCGCGTCTCCAGCTTCTTTCTCTTTCTGCTGGTCCCCTAAGGGCATCATTCCTGCCAAGAAATAACTATTGGTAAATCCAGCCCAGCGGATATTTCCAGGTCCATAGATTTCTCCAGCTTCCCAATCTAAAGCGCTTTCATACAGAAACTTTCTGCCGATAAGGGCAACCGGTCCATACACACTATAATAGCCTGATTCACCTCCGGAACGAGATTCTTCGATCCACGACAAGGAGAGAGATGATGCTTGAAACGGCAAATTAGAGACCTCAACTTCAAGTCCAATGCCATACCCTTCTCCGGAGAAAGAGTACGTTTTCGTAAAATGTACGCCAGCCTCGGTGGCTCCTGAGAATATGAGGCTGGCCTGATCCTCGGCGAGGAGAAAAAGAGGCCCGCCTGTGATCACATACGGGAGCGTGGCGTCAGTGAGCGTTCTGTCTTTTCCTTCAACGCGGACTGCGAACGGAATCTCTCCATACGGTCCTGCATGGACTATTTCCAACAGAGGACTGTCGGGTTTGAGACTCTCTGGATACTGCTTGAGGCGCAGACTCTTCAGCCGTCCGCCTAGAGATGTGAACACTGCTCTATAGGCTCCGGTTTCAACAGTAATTTCTCGTTCTCGCTGGAGAGAAACTGATGGGGTGTTTTGCTGTTCCACAGGAGCCTGTTCAACTGCTTTCCGTGGTTCCAAAGGAGAGATCGGCTGTTGAACTGCCGCGGGGGACGAGTCCGGATCGGCCTGAGTAAACCGTTGTGCTGGCGGAAGAGCGTCCGGTCGAGGATAAATATACGATATAAGTGCCTGATATCCAACGAGAATCAGTATGCACAGAACAATGGCAAGAAGACTTTTATTATCCATAGAAATTCTGAAAATATAGTAGGGAGATCATGGCACGAAGTCTATTCCGCCTGGATGCCATGGGTGGCATTTTGTCAGCCGTCGAATTGAGAGAGCGATCCCGCTGAGAGCCCCATATTTCTTCACTGCGTCAAGCGCATATCGGGAGCAACTCGGATAGAAGCGACAAGCCGGACCAAGTACGGGAGACAGCATCAGACGGTATGCGTGCAGTCCCCCGAGCAGTATTGCTTTACAAAACCGAGCTACGCCTTGAAAGCCCAACACGAGCAGCAGGCGAGAGATTTCAGTCAGTGTCTTGAGCAAGGGGAAGAACCTTCTCCAGTTCTTTGACAATCTGCGCAAAAGATAGCTCTTTAGCAGCTGATTTCGGGATAACCAGGATATCACGTACCGGAGAAATACGCGCCTGCCGGACACGAAAAAATTCGCGCAGCATCCGCTTCATTCTATTCCGAATAACCGCATTCCCAAACCGACGAGAGGCCGTTATTCCGAGGCGAGGTCGCTGCTGCCCTGCAGGGGACGTGATAACGACGAAATGGCGGCTCTGGCGTCGCGTCCCCGCCTTTTGGATAGTGAGGAACTCTCGACGAACGCGAAGGCGGGCCGCTTTCGGAAAAGCGTACCTGCGGTACTCGGTGGTCAGCGGCGTGCTTGTTTTGGTGGTATCACAACGCTTAATAGTTTGCGCCCTTTTGCGCGACGACGTTTGATGACGGCACGTCCGCCTGCGGCCCTCATCCGAACCAGAAAGCCGTGGGTGCGTTTTCGACTGGTATTGCTTGGTTGATAAGTCCTTTTCATCAATGCTCATCCATATTATAGAGTGCTGTGTTTCAGTGACCGTACATCTCACCATACCGTTACCCAGATGTCAATTTTCCTCCTGTGGAAACTCGGGTTTCACTTGACGGGATAACAAATCCGCGACGACATTCTTGGGCTGTTTTCCGGCATACAAGAGCGCTGAAATTTGTTCGACAATAGGCATTTCTACGGCCAAACAGCGTGCTAAAGCAAGAATTGAGCGACAATTCCGTATCCCCTCTGCCACAGTCGACATACTCTGCTGGATCTCTTCGATTTTCTCTCCTTTCCCCAACCGTATCCCAACCGTGCGATTACGGCTGAGATCACTCGTACACGTAAGGATGAGATCCCCCATACCAGACAGACCGGATAATGTCTGTGGATTTGCCCCCATTCGTATTGCCAAACGCACCACCTCAGCCATTCCACGCGTGATTAGCGCGGCTCTGGCATTATAGCCAAAGCCTAGTCCATCACTCACTCCCACCGCGAGAGCGATTACATTTTTGACTGCGCCACCGACCTCAACGCCAATGAGGTCAGTCGTAGTATAGACGCGGAATGTGGGCGCGGAGAACGTATCCTGGACGGTTTTTGCGAGCCCCTGGTCTTGCGCCGCCACAGTGACTGCTGTGGGGAGTCCGCGCGCCACTTCTACTGCGAAGCTCGGACCCGAAAGAACTGCGATCCTGTGTAGGAATTGCTCCGGGAGCGTAGCCCTCAGCACGCCGCTCATGGTTTGGAGGGATTCTTCCTCAATGCCTTTACTCGTGCTAACGAATAGCGGTGTGCCAGTGACAACCGTACTAAGTTGTGACGCCATGGATCGGAGCGCATGCGATGGGACAGCAAAAACGATAAGCTCGACTCCAGCCACTGCTTCAGCGAGGTTGGTAGTAAAGTGAAGAGTTTTTGGGAGACGAATATCGGGCAGATAGGCTTGGTTTTTACTTGTTCTTCGCAGTTGTCGATACAGGGCCTCGCGTCTGACCCACGTACAGACATGATGGCCGGCAGTGTCTAAAAGGCAAGCCAGAGCTGTCCCCCACCCTCCCGCACCAATGACTGCAATACGCATATGCTCAAAAGTATAGAGCCCGCAAAAGTATCGAACCTGAATGATTCAAGAGGGTTTCCAGCCAATCACACTGATCTGTCGTCCGGATTGCGGACCCTCTCTCCGATACGAAGTAAATTCGACCCGATTGCAATAGGTACAGGGCCCGACACTCTGGATCTGCTCATCCGGAATACCAGCCCAGGTCAATTGCGCCTTGTTTATGGCCCGAAGGTCAAGTAACCCCTTTCCATTTCCTTGAACGTGCCAAGCCTCTTTTTCTCCATCTCCCCAACGCTGGAAAAGGGGATCCCCTACTTCATATCCGACTTCGTAACAGCACCCGCTTATCGACGGGCCCAGGGCGACCCAAAGCTGGGATGGGTCGAGGCGCCACTTTTTCGTATATAGTTCTACTGCGCGCAGGCAGATCGCTTTCTGGGTTCCTCTCCAACCGGCATGTAAGGCAATGACTATCCTCTGTTGGGGCGCGACCATAAGTACAGGGACACAATCTGCGGTCAAAATACCGAGCAGAACTTCTGCATCAGCGGTGAACATACCGTCTGCTTCCGCTTTGGTTTGTCCTCTTTCCATTCCCTTGATATGCACAATATTGTTGCCATGCACTTGTGTAAGTGTATGGGGAGCGAGACCGGCAAAAGTCGGAATATAGGGTGCGCCAGCGTCACTGTGATGCATGCTTGGAAGACGCTGAGAGAAGCCGTGGACCAGGTCTGGAAAGTGCGCCCAGCCCTCAGCATGCAGCCATAACTGCTGGTTTTGGGTCTTCCCCTGAAGTGGGCTAGTCTGGAACTGCTTCACCGCGTTTCTCCGTTTTTTCAATAAGGGCGAGCGTTTCTATCTGATCTGTTTGCGGAAACATATCGAATGGTTGTATTCGCCCTACGGCATACCCGGCTTGGGAGAATCGATCAAGGTCTCGTGCAAGAGTCTGCGGGGAGCACGAGACATACACCAGCTTTGGTGCATTTACGTGTACGACTGCAGAGAAAGCCTCTGGGCTCAATCCCTTACGCGGTGGGTTGAGAACAACCATGCCAATTGGCGGCAGCTTGAGTGCCACTTCTGCCACCTTCTCAGCCGCGTCCCCGGCAAAGAAACGCGTATTGTTATAACCACTCCGCCGGGCATTTTCTTTGGCAACGTTCACGGCGCGCACATTTTCCTCAATACCGGCGACCAGCTTTGCGTGTGACGCCAGGTATAGGGCTATAGGCCCAATCCCGCAGTACACATCCATCACAATTTCTTGTCCAGTGAGATTGCCCCAGCGCACTATGGTCTCGTAAATCCGCTTTGCCATAGGCGGGTTTACCTGGGTGAATGTGTCAATCGGGACATTGAGGCGTAAATGGCCAACTTGTTCCAGAAGCGAGTCGCGTCCCCGCAGCGGCTGAAACCGCTTGCCCCAAATCACGTTTCCCGGCTGTTCGTTGATATTATGAACAATACCGCTCAAAAATGGAAACTGCCGCTCAAGCTGCCGGGTGAGTTCCTGAACCTGAGGAAAGTGCATATGCCGGGTGACCAGCATGAGTAATGCTTTACGTTGCCAAAAACTATAGCGTAGGTCTATATAACGAAGTTGGCCGGTATCTCGTTCTTCGTCGTACGGGACAATGTCCAGACGTTCGATGGCTTGTTTGAGGAAGGATAAAATTTGGTTAATTTGTTTTGGATGCACAGGGCACGCTGAAATATCGAAAACCTTATGTGTTTCAGGTATATACAGGCCGATTAGGGTTTCCCCTTTGACACGCCGGACGGCTAATTTGACCCGAGAGCGGTAGCCGAACTTCTGGGGCGAGGCGACCGGCAGCGGAGTACTGATATCACTGAGGGAGGAGAAGGCGGCAAATGCCTCACGGACAATCTTTTGCTTTCTTTCAAGCTGCTGATCGTAGGGAATAGCGACAAACGGGCAGCCGTAACAATGCGGCTGATGTGGACACGGCGGCCGCCAGGGTCTGTCAGAAACAGCCGGAGTACGTCCTTTCTCGCGCTCTAGCCCTTTCTGATACGGCTTGGGCGCATACGTTGCGGACGGTTTCGCATGCTTTGCGGATGGTTTCGCAGGCGGTTTCCCGTCCCGAGGTTTGCGCGGTCGTGCGTGTCGCTGGTCTGCCACTCCGGTACACTACAAAGCCACTCAGAAGGCGTCAATGATAGGACGGCTGGGAGGGATGAAAAGACTCCATTCCTTCCCGTCTGATCTCCGTTGTTCTATGGAACGGATCGATGAGCGATGTTGGTCGGCGTTCCCAGCCGACTGAATTGTAATTGGACGCTGGGCTGATCCGCCTAGTGGGCCAGGGCGCGACGGAGGTGCTACCCTACCGTGGCCTATATCAGAGGGGGACGTCAGAACAGTCTCCGATGTTAAGGGTGCAATTAGCATTGCATGCGAGATCGCCATAGACGAGGCCTAGGTCTTCGCAGGTGGTCCCACCGAGGTTAATCCAAACCAAACCTCTCCTTCTCCAAGCCTATTCCAGAACTGCTTCCGTATTCTTGTTTGAATATATATTGTTTCGTGTTCTCTGCTCGCCTGTGGGTCCCGCTTAGAGAGGGGATTAACCTGCCACCCACTCGACGGTGTAGCGGGTCTCATTGCTGATAATGAGGTCTCCGCTCTCTGTCCGACCCCGCGCGGTAACGTGCACGATCATGACGTAGGGAAGCTGGGGCAGAGAAGGCTGATTTTGGCGTAGAAATAGTATGAGCGTACTGGGAACGAGTTGTCCATCAAGTTGCGTAAAGAACGTGTTTACCGCACCAAACGAATTGGGGTTCTGCTCTACATCGGCGTCTGCCGGGTTCAGGCTGAAGCCGGTTGGAAACGAACCGGATGGGACAACGATAGAACTGCCCGGTACCTCATATTCAAAATCGATCCGGTCGATAAGAATCCTTTGACCGAAAAGGTTATTTTGAAGCTGAAGAAATCCGCGACAGAAACTGAGAAAACTCGAAGAGTCCGGATAGCCATTACTAATCGAGCTATTATTGAGAGGAAGAGCAATGCTTTGATCAGAAATGGCATTATCCGTTGTCGGAACCTGACACTGATCCTCCTGTCGTTCTCCCTGAAATATCCCGATCAAGCGAAATGACACCGCTTGGTCGTTTTCTCCCTCATTGCCACAGGCTCCACACATAAGCGCGAGCAGCACCACAAGCCAACGCATTCGTCCTTCCACACCCACGCATTCGTCCTTCCCAACACACACTTTACAAGTGTTCAGCAATCTCGTTTACGCTTAGAAACTCAAAGCACGTCTTCCCAATGTCTTCGATACATACAAATTTGACTTTTCCACCAGTGAGCTTCTTGTCTGTCTCGACCCCAATTCGTAGGCGTTCTACTACAATATTCTTAGGGATATGAACTGGTAGCCCGGCTCGTTTAATCAAGCGGCAGACCCGCTCGCTCGTCGTGGAACGACACAGGCCGCGAAGCTGGGATAGACGTAGGGCAAAGACCATCCCCAGAGCTACGGCTTCTCCATGCAGAAAACATTTGTAGTCCGTGGCACTCTCAATGGCATGGCCCAACGTGTGGCCGAAGTTGAGAATAGCCCGATAGTCCCTTTCGGTTTCGTCTTCTTCCACCACGAGCGCCTTGAGCTGACAACAGGTTTTTACAATGCGGGTTAAGAGGAAAGGATTCAGGTCGAGTAGCGCCGAAAGTTCTTCTTCCAACAACAGAAAAAGATCCGGACTGAGAATAACGCCGTATTTAATAACTTCCGCTATCCCTGCCACAAATTCGCGCTGCGGCAAGGTTTTCAGAGTCTCGACGTCAATCACGACCATACGCGGCTGATAGAATGCGCCGATTAAATTCTTTCCCGCAGGATGATTAACCGCAGTTTTTCCCCCAACGCTCGCGTCAACCTGGGCCAGTAGTGTTGTCGGGACTTGGATAAACGGCACTCCGCGCTGGAATGTTGCGGCAGCAAAACCCGTGAGGTCTCCAATGACACCACCGCCGAGCGCAAGCAGGGGGGATGTACGCTCAAGGCGTCCCTCGACGAGCTTGTCATACAGAAAGGAGAGCCACGCCAAATTCTTATGCTCTTCACCGGCAGGAATTTCAATAATGACCGGGTTGAATCCGGATGCGCTAAGCGTCTGAGTAACGTGCTCCCGGTAATGTTTGCCAACATGCGTATCTGTCACGACCCCGATGCGACCGGCAGGGAAATTTTGCTGCTTGAGAAGTTGCCCAAGCATACTGAGGTCGCCTGACCCAATATGGATGGGGTATGACCTGGTCCCGAGATTCACTGTGACAGTATCCATTACGCTATTTTCTACGCCGCGTGGCTCCTTTCAGACAGTGCTGCCAGCGCAGCCTCCACAACAGCATCCAGGCTTAAACACGAAGTATCGATGCTGAGATCGGCTTGTGCATAGGCGTCAGCCCGATCCGCCATCATATTTTGTATATTTTCGAGCGGTTTAGGCCCCTGCAAAAGCGGGCGCGATGTAGTACTGTGAAGACGCTGGAGTATGACCTCCGGGCGTGCAGTGAGACAGATGACGAGGCCACTTTCTTTCAGCATCCTGGCATTTCTCGCATCCATGACCACTCCACCGCCCGTGGCCAACACTATGTCTTCCTCTTGGCAAATACTTGTGATTGCTTGTCTTTCTCTCTTGCGGAAGGCAGGCTCCCCTTCTGTCGCAAAGATCTGGGCAATTGATATGCCCGCCTCTTGTTCGATAAGGGTATCCGTATCAATAAATCGGCGCTTGAGCTGTCTTGCCAGACGTTTGCCAACTACACTTTTTCCTGTTCCCATAAAACCAGTGAAGATGATGTTGCGTATCAAACCGGCGGCCATTAGAATTGTCTCACATGTTCAAGATAGCCGTCATAATTCCGTGTGATCTCGGCAAGGGAGTCTCCACCGAACTTTTCCAGGAACACCTGTGCGAGGACATACGCCACGACCGCTTCCGCTATGACAGCCGCAGCCGGAATCGCACACACGTCCGAGCGCTCTATTGTCGCTTCGATGGGTTCCTTGGTACGAATATCAACCGACCGCAACGGTCTCATCAGTGTCGAAAGCGGCTTAAAAGCCACCTTGATGCGCAGCGGTTCACCGGTACTCATTCCCCCCTCAGTTCCGCCGGAATTGTTGCTTTGGCGAATGAAGCCTGTATCATGGTCAAAGGCAATCTCATCATGCACCTGCGAGCCGGGAAGTTTTGCAGTGGCAAACCCCAACCCCACCTCCACCCCCTTCGCCGACTGCAAGCTTAAGAGCGCCGAGCCGAGCCGCCCATCAAGCTTGCGGTCCCACTGAGCAAAACTCCCCAGCCCTGGCGGCAACCCTGTTGCCGCCACCTCCACCACCCCACCCAACGTGTCGCCCTGCTTTTTACATTGATCGATCAGGGCAATAATTTTCTTCTCTGCTTCCCCATCAGCCAAGCGCACCGGGGAAACTTCAGATTTCTCGTAGATCTCTTGGGCTGTGAGACCTTCGTGGTTGGCAACAATTCCCCCTATTTCTGTCACATATCCTATGACTTGAATGCCAAAGGGAGACAATAGACATTTCGCGAGCCCGCCAATGGCTACCCGAGCTGTTGTCTCACGTGCGCTCGCTCGCTCTAGGACGTTCCGGATGTCGCGGTGGTTGTATTT
>CAUZQN010000001.1:0-20534 GCA_963581605.1 uncultured Binatia bacterium (SeqCode) | reverse complement strand
TCTTAGAAGACTGTTTCGTGCCGGACGAGGCCGTTGTGTTTAATACCGACGATTTCTTTCCGTCTATCGCCCGTGGGGCGAACTGGTTTTGGGCATCGTATACGGCTGTGTATCTGGGCGTGGCTGGCGCTATTTATAATGAGATCACGAAAGTTGTTCAGGCAAGGGTGCCGCGTGGATACACCCAATCTCTGGCCTACCATCCCGATGTGCGGCGCAAGGTCGCGCAGATGAGCGTTGACCTGGAATCAGCGCGGCTGTGTGTATACCACTCGGCTTGGTTGAGCGATACCGAGGGGCCGACACCGCAGACCATTGCGGCCCTCTACCGCGCGAAGTATCTCGTGGGCGAAGCCGTGGCGCGGATCGGACGCGCTGCCCTGACGCTCGGCGGCGCGCATACTCTCTTTAAGACCTCAGCTCTTGAGCGGCTGTTTCGTGATGGTACGGTCGGTGCGATTCAGTTCCCACCGAGTGACTTTTGTCTGTCGAGCCTTGGGGCGTTAGAGCTGGGACTCGATCCGCGCGAGATACTGCCGCCGATGAAGTAGAAAGAAATAAATTGAATGAGTTTAGGACTTGGTCTAGCTGTTTAGTATATGGTCCAAGTAGATATCCATGAGGCAAAAATACACCTGTCCCGTCTCCTTGACCGGATGATTGGAGGCGAGGAGATTGTAATCGCCAGGGCCGGGCAACCTATTGCGCGACTGATTGCCTGCGAGCCGCCGAAGGAGCCGCGCATTCCTGGCCAGGATGCAGGAAAAGTACAGATAGCTGAGGACTTTGATGCGCCTCTGGATGTCGAGATCCTCTGGGCTAGCGGGAAGTCTCATTGGGTGGGTCAGAAGGACGTCTGAAGGACCCACCCACCCTTTGTAATTCTGTGATCTCGGAACAGATCCCGACTTACGGGCGTGCCCGGGTCGCCTCCGAACGATCAGCTCGGGTTGGATCGGGCATATCGCCGATGCTCGCGCCCAACAGGCGGATGGGACCTGCTGACGGAGTCTCAGCCCAGTGCAGCGTGTTCGCCGGCAAATCGAGTCGATCACCGGGCTTGAGCACCCACTTCTGGTCGCCAACACCCATAGTGATCTCACCCAAGACGGCAACCAAAACCTCGTCGTTCGGATGCGTATGCGCCTCGTAGGAATGATTGGGTTCATCGTCCTCGATATAGGCCGCCAGCCCGTCGGCTTCCATGGTGCGGACCAACTCGGATTGGGTCGGTGGGTGCGGTTTATCCCAACGTGTGACTTTGAGTTCCATATATGTCTCCTCTCATTCGATAGGGTTGAACCTGTGCGGGTGTCATTCTGAGGCTATAAGCCGAAGAATCTCTCTTTTGCCAGCAGTCCTGAGAGATGCTTCGCCATCACTCTGTTCCGGCTCAGCATGACACTTGAGCACTAGCGCCAAAGGACACAAAGGTCAATGAAAAAACTGGATAATATTTCTCTCACTTTCGATTGACAACTTTTACCTCCCAGGAGGATAATGCGGGCACGATAGTCCATTTGCATAAGGAGGGGATATTATGCAAAAGCACAAGCTTATTTCATCCTTTTTGTGTGAATAGTGTAACAACCATGACGAGCCATCCATTTATTGCTGGTATGATCATCACCTGTCCATCTCCGACGTGTGGTTATGCCCTATACGAGGTGACCCGCTGGGCTCTGACCGAGGATCTGTTAGATGACAATCAAAACTTTATGAAGCCGCTTCATGCGGCGATTCGACCGCGTTCGGTCTGGTCTTCTCTCGTGTGTGGGTTCTGTGGCACCTCTCTATACGACTATAAAAAGAAAGCGATCCATACGTTTCAGCTGGGATGGTGGTAAGCAGCGGCGGGCGGTCTGTGGCCCTACGCTGCTTCATTGCTTGAAGCAAGCTGCATATAGGTAGCACGCCACTTACCGGTTGCATCCCACTGAAACGGAGTCTGAACAGTGGTGCGCGGATAACGCGCAGTCTCAAGCAGGTCGAGTGCAATACCCACGATCTCTCGTTGCATGGCGGCATCATTCGGTTTGCCGCACGGGTTGCCTAGGGGAAAGTCGGTGAACACAAAGCGAGCAACGCCGCACTGCTCGACGATATCCCGCGCCGAGCCGAGTACGACGGTCGGCAGGCCATTCGCCTCAAGGTGTCGAGCGACCAGACTCACGGTCTGGTGGCAGACCGGTCAGAGTGCGACGAGCAGCACGGCATCGACGGCATCCGCGCGGCACTGATCAAGGACTGCCGGGGCATAGTCATGGACGGTCTGACGCTGGCTGAAGTCTGTTGGGATGCCGTAGAATCGTGGCGAAAGACTGTTGATGCGACCGGCAGCCGCGTACTCCTCAAGGCGGCGAATCGGTAGGAAGGACTCGACATCACGCGTGTGCGTGGCCTCTTTGTGCCATGATAGGTGGTTTGTATACAGGGCTTGCGGCGCTGGTTGGGTGGCAACGGCATACACTTCCCGCACGCGACTCTCCTCCGAGCTGGGGCTCGCGGTCGTGACCAAGGCGACTCGGCTCTCGCTGAGCGGTTTCGTTAGCGAGGTGAAGGGCGTGTCCTCATGGGTCGCCCAGCGGTAGGGATTGGCGTGGCCGCGTGCCAGATAGAACTCGCGCGACTTGTCTATATAGCTGACCAGAACGCGATGCGTCGGATCGAAACCACTCATGTATATCCCTCCTGGATCGCTTCAAATTTGCCAAACTTGCGACTCCTCTTATCATACGTGACTCTAGCGCAGCAATCTGCTACGCAAACCGACGAAAGATGAACTCACCGCATTAACCCGTCCACACATGACAGGAGGAGCGTATGGCGCAAGGGATCTTGTCCGGTATTCAGGTGATAGACATGGCGACCTATATCTTTGGTCCGGCGAGTACCACCGTGATGTCGGATTTTGGCGCGGAGGTGATTAAGATCGAGAGCCCCGGTATTGGGGACCCGTACCGCTATGCGCACAAGGTGACACCCTTCCCAGCCAGCGAACTGGACTACATGTTCCAGCACGATAACCGCAACAAGCGTGGGATGGTTCTTGATATGAAAATTGATGCCGGACACGAAATCTTGCTCGACCTGATCCGCACAACGGACGTATTTGTGACCAATTTCCCACCCCGCGTGCTGGAACGACTGAAGATACGCTACGAGGATCTGGAACCGGCGAATGAGCGCCTGATCTATGCCCAGGTCACGGGCTACGGAGAAAACGGTGACGAGATAGACAAGCCTGGTTTTGATGCCACAGCCTACTGGGCGCGTACCGGGCTGATGGATTTGGTGCGCACGCCGGGTGCTGAACCCGCACTCTCGGCTGCGGGTATGGGTGACCATCCCAGCGCTATGGCGCTCTTCAGCGGCATCGTCCTGGCCCTGTACCGGCGTGAGAAAACGGGGAAAGGCGGCAAGGTATCGAGCTCCTTGCTGGCCAATGGCGCCTGGGCCAATAGTTGTATGATTGCGTCCACGCTGGCCGGCTGTGCGCCCTTTGAAGGCATCCGGCGTGACGACCCGCCGAACGCGTTAATCAATCAATACCTGACCCGCGACGAGCGCTGGCTGCTGCTGGTTGTGATCCAGCCCGATAAAGACTGGCTCCGTTTCGCTACCGCCCTGGGCCACCCCGACTGGCTGGAAGATGCGCGCTTCGCCGAAGTCCGCCCACGGCTTAAAAATGCCCAGGCCCTGGCCCAAGAGATTCAGGCTACCTTTGAGACCAAAGACTTCGCCCAGTGGAAGCAGATTTTGGATGATGCGCAGATCACCTTCGGTGTGGTCGGACGCACTGAGGAGGCCCCCCACGATGCGCAGATGCGTGCCAACGACTTCTTTATTGGCTTCGAGCACGAGACCGTAGGCAAGGTGGAAGTGGTCAACAGTCCGATCTGGCTGCAGGGCGAGACGAAACGCCAACCGCAGCGTGCACCTCAGCTCGGCGAGCACACCGACGAGGTCCTGGCCGAACTCGGATATGATGCTGACAGGGTCAGCGCGCTACGGAGAAGCGGAGCGTTGGGCTAAAGCGGAGTGCTCCGCGGCAACAGACAGGTCCTCCCCTGCCTCGCCGTAGGGGAAGGCACATCCTAAGCGCTGAAGATCGGCTTTGCATTGGGTGTCGATAAATTGCTGCAGCTCAGCAGACAAGAGTTCGGACGATCCTCCGCTTTGACCTTTGCGGATCATTTGTCTGTTGGGCGATGACCAAGGACTCATGGCCGGCGGGGTAAATTTTTCGTTAATCCCTTTCATATAGGTAAACGTGCTCTTTTCGCACACCAGGTCAAACTCGCCGTCCGTCAGCTCCACTCCTATAAACTCGGCAATACGATGCACGACCACGGGCAGGTCTGCTTTCATCTCTTCAAAGGTCAGGATTAACAAGTTGGGCAGGTGACGGTTCTGCCAGTAGCCGTGCAAGTGTTCAGACCAGTTAAAAGGAGTCGCATCAGAGAAAAAGAGTCGTACCCATACCGCAACAGAGGGCATGAGGGGACCGAGCATCACATCACGGATAAAGTGGTAGTTAGAGACAAAAGCATCTTTAGGGTCCCGGACCACACAGATATAGCGCGCCTTTTCGGTGTAGGGCACTCGGTCCCACTGCAAATGGGTCTTAATCACCCGCAGTCCTGTAGGGGCGGCTTGGCGCGCCGCATCGTCCGATAAGGGAACCATCAAGTCTTGCCTAGCAAAATCCGGCCATGGAATCACTTCATGAATATGCCCATACTCTCCCCGACCCCGCATCGCTATTTGATAGGCAATCTGCATGGTCCAATTTGTGCCGCATTTGGGAAAGGAACACACCACCACATCGTGTTGGCTGGGGCGGTAGTCGCCGAAGTCGTGGCCCTCAACAAGCTTGGCGCGCATTTTGTATCCGATCGCCGTCCATAAGCGATCGGAGTAGCCGGCCTTGTCCACCAACCACAGGATCGGTTTGATCAGCACATAGGTGAGTATCAGCACGGGGTAGCGGATATATGCGGGAAAGGATTGCTGATGCTTGAGCGGTGAATGGGGCGCTGGCATGCCTAGTGCTCCTCTGGACTGTGATGGGGATGGCCGGTCTGTGTTTGGGGATGGCGTATGGCCTCGGCCGGGCTGAGCTTCCTACCTGGATAGCCGCCCGGCCGGGACTGGGATTGATAGCGGTATCGCAGACTTACGCAGCCATCAGCTCGGCCAGCACCTGTGGATCGCTGACCGGCTCGGGTTTGCCGTTGGCGAGTGGGCGTAAGCCTGGTTTCTGTTCAAATGGACCGACCAAGCCGAGCGTCTTGCCGTGCTCGCGCATGGCAGGGATGACGTCGCGATTGAGTAGCTCCAGACAACGTTTCCGATCCTTGAACGGAACCGGACCGTCGAGCCAGAAGGAGAAGATCCCCGGCCGCAGAATGTCCTGGATTTTTTTGAGTTTCGCAATCACGTTGTCAGGTGTGCCGGCGATCATAACCATCTCTTTCTGTACCCCAGGATAGGTGTCATAAATGATCTTCTTGACGGCTTCGATCTCCTCGTCAGTCGTTTCTCCGCCTTCACCATACAGCGCCCTCGCAGAGGCGTTGATGCCGAAGTTTGTTTGGGCCAGGCGTTTAGTCGCGGCTTTGGAGTTATAGCCCGGAGGGAACATCCATTCGGGACGGGCAAAGTGGGCGAAGGCACCGCCGTACAGAATGCGTTTGCCCATCTCCTCGGCGCGCTCTTGCGTATCCGCGACCATGACGGGCTGCAAATAACCGAAATTCTCCGGACCGGCTTGGTAGCCTTCACGGGCGGCGGCCTGGTTGTAAAAATTCCATAGCTCTAAAGTCGGCTCGAGTCGCGTCGCCAGGGCTACGTAGGGATAGCGGTTTTTTGCGCACCAAGCCACTGTCTCAGGGCTGATGAGGCCAGGGATCCAGAAGGGCGGATGTGGCTTTTGGACGGGCAGTACCCACGGATTCACATGCCGGAAGTGAAAGTGCTTGCCTTCATAGCGGAACGGACCGGCCTGGGTCCATGCCTTCACGATAAAGTTTACACCCTCTTCAAAATATTCACGGTTATAGGCCGGGTTGGCATTATTGGCGAGCTGCTCGGGGCCCGCGCCACGCACCCAGCCTGTGGTCAAGCGGCCGTTTGAAATCAGGTCGATCATAGCTAGCTCTTCGGCCAGACGCAGCGCATTCGCTACGGTAGGAACCGGATTTCCCAACAGGGCGATTCTGATCCGCTGGGTCGTCTTGGCCAAAATAGCAGCTTCAACATCCATGACTGCGCCCAGACAGAACGGGTTGGCATGGTGCTCATTGAGCATAATGCCATCGAAGTTGAGCAACTCTTGGTCGGTGTAGATCTTCTCATCCAGATACTGATTGAGCAGTTTTGCACCGTGCGCAGGCTCAAACATACTGTTCGGTGTACCAAAAAAGCTACGTTTACGGATGACTTCGTTTTCGAGTTCGCGGTATTTGTCCGGATGTTCGTCCAGATCATAGTGGTAGGCTCGTTCACTGAACCACATAAAATGCATAATCGTTCCTCCTTGTTTACGAGTATCAGAGATACTAGAGACAGGAGGTCTAGGCAAGAGGAATCGGTGGGCAGTAAGGCTCTTGGGCAGAGTATATTGCGCCGTGTCCTTACACCCGGAGAAGGTCACGAGAGGGGTTCTAACCGCTGCCCTTATGGGTGCGGATGGTCAGTCCTCGCCGTCGAGTCTCGATTCGTACGTCGCGGTATACGTCGCCTTTGAGCGGGGAGAGATAGCCGATGCTGTACTGCTGACGGAGCTCGTGGGCTATAGTCTGGGTAGCATATTCGAGCACATCCTGACTGCCGAGGATGTCTCGAGTGCTCAGAAAAAAGTGCCGCGCTCCAGTCATATCACTCAGGGTCTGCAGCAGACGCACATCAACGGCGCCGAGATTGGGCCGTCCGCGGCTGGGCATGAAAGGACCACCCATGCCACCCATACCGGCCATGCCGCCCATCATCGACATGCTCGGCCTTCGAGTGCGTTGGCTGAGATCGCCAAGACCTATGGTATAGATAAGAATGTTGGCACTCCGCGCGGCACGAAAGGCCTCTTCACGAGAGGCTTGGCTGGCTGTATCCATGCCGTCACTTATGAGAATGAGCGCTTTCTTCTGACGCCGGCCTGTTTCGACCCGGCGGAGCCCGTCGAGCAAGGCATCGTACAGGGCCGTATTTCCTGAAGTCTGGAGTCCGGCTGTGGCCTGGGTCAAGAGCGTCCGGCTGTCGGTAAAGTCCTGCAATAGATGGAGCTGATGGTTAAACCCGACAAGAAAAACCTCATCGCGGGGCTTAATAGCGAGCACAAATTTACGTAGCGCCTGTACGGCTCGGCGGCGCTTGCCATGCATACTCTCACTCATGTCGACCAGGAAGCCCAGACTCACCGGTTCCTGTTGGCCCGTGTTGAAATACGTAATCGGCTGCGACATATCGCCTTCGTACACCGTGAAGTCTTCAGCCCGCAGTCCGCTTACATACTGCCCATTCCGGTCGGTTACAGTGATAGTGAACAACTGTGTCGGCCGTCTAGAGGACGGCTGCTGCCGTACAGCTGGAATCGTCTGCTGCTGAGGAAACTCCTGGACAGACGGCTGTCTGGTGGGCGGCAACTCCAAGACTTGTGGCTGGAGGGGGACATGCCGCTGAGGAGAGGAGGGCAGGGGGGCTTGTTGAGGCGCTGGTCGTGTTCCTTGCCAGCCGTCAAGCTGCAGTCCGTGAGACTCATCGCGTTCCTGAGCGAAGGAAACGTCCAAGCCGAGCACGACAAGTAAGAAGAAATTGAGGACAAGCAGCCGACAACCAAATCTGCCGGCGCATCCGGGTGTTATCTGCCTCATTCCTAATGATTCTCCCTTATAGGCATAGGCTCTCAATGCCACCCATCCTAGCTCTGTCCGCAGTGTAAAAAAGCCGTATCGTTTAGACACCTGACCAGCCGTATAGAGTGACCACTTTTTATGCGTAACGATTTCGGTTTGCCTGTGATTGACTACGAGAGGGCTCTGGAGACGTTGCTGCGTCTATGGCTAGAACTAAAAGCGCGCCTTCGGAACGGGTAAGCCCGGAATCTCCGAACGGGTACGGAAAACGGTACCCTTGAGGTCGCGCTGGTCGTTGTTGGCGGTAACGACATACAGGTCGCACATGTCGGGACCCCCAAACGCGACACTGGTGACTGTTTTTGCTGGGACTTTGATGCGCTGATCAATTGTCCCATCCGGCTTAAAACGAATGATTTCACCCCGTCCGGCAACTGTGGCTACCCAAACGCCGCCTTCGACATCAACGGTCATGCCGTCGGGCATACCTTCAGGCAGCTTGGCGAAGAGCTGTCGGTCGCTGACCGTTCGATCTGCACGGACTTCATACGCCCAGACGGCTCGTGTGGTTGAATCGCAGTGGTAAAGCAGTTTCCGATCCGGGCTAAAGCCTAGACCATTTGTCACCTCGACGCCCTCCCACATATGCGTCACCTGCCCCGGCGGATCGATCCGAAAGAGCGAGCCTGGCGGGGGCGTACTCTTGAAATCGAATTGATGGATATTGCAGCCGAACGAGCCGACCCAGATACTGCCCTGGTCATCCATCGTTAGATCATTCAGGCCGAAGAGCGGTTTGCCCTCCCATTCGGCAAAGATTTCCCGCAGCTCGCCGGATTGTTCATTCCAGTGAGCAAGCGATAGACCCGTGACCAATATGCCGCCGCCCTCGTTTAGCGCGATCCCGCCCACAAACTCGCGGTCTGGAAGCAATGCCTCGATCTTACCCTCAGGGCTGCGTCGGAAAACGCCGCCACCGCGGACATCGCTGTAATAGAGCCGGTTCTGCTCATCGGTGCGTGGACCTTCGACAAGTCCATAGCCAGTGGCCAAGGTTTCAAATTCCATATAGGCACTCCTTACTATGCTGTATTGCGTGCGCGAACGTGTATCGCGATCAAGAAAAGGTAATCGCTCTGGGCACAGAAGACAACGGGCAACATAGATTGCCTATTTTTTACGGTTGGATAGTTGTTGCCGTTGCGTTTGTCACACTCGCAATCGGTGTCAACACCCGAACGACCTTCTCATTATTATTCCCCCCGATTCTGACGGAGTTCGGCTGGGACCGAGGCAGCACTGCCGCCGCGTTTTCTTTCGGCTTTCTCGGTTCGACGGTGTACGCCCCACTGATTGGGATATTGATGGACCGCTTTGGGCCTCGCTTTGTTATCCCCCTCGGTGCGGTTATGACGAGTACAGGTATGGTCCTGATTACGTTCATCAGTCAGCCCTGGCATCTCTACCTGGCCTTTGGTGCACTGGTTGGTGGGGGCAGTGCCGCTGTGAGCTATCTCGGCCATTCGCTGTTTTTGCCCTACTGGTTTGTTCGTAAACGCGGCTTGGCGCTTGGCCTCGCTTTTTCCGGCGTAGGCGTGGGCTCGATCATCCTCTTTCCGTGGGTCCAAAGAATGATCGACCAGGCCGGCTGGCGTGAGGCATGTTGGGTCGTGGCCGGGGTGCTGGTGGTTATCGTACTTCCACTTAATATCCTGCTACAACGCCGCCGTCCCGAGGATTTAGGCTTGGCGCCTGACGGGGACACGATCCCTGACACATCACCCGGCGGGCAGGCGCGTGCTGACAATATCGTGGATCATGCCTGGGCAGCCACCGATTGGACGCTGGCCCGTGCGATCCGGACCTCACGTTTTTGGTGGTTGTGTCTATCTTTTTCCAGTTGTCTGTACGCGTGGTATGCCATCCAAGTGCATCAAACGAAATATCTCAACGACATTGGGTTTTCGCCAGAGACGGCGGCGTTCGCCCTGGGACTGGTCGGACTAACGGCCAGTGGTGGTCAGATCGGGCTCGGCTTTCTGTCTGACCGGATTGGGCGGGAGTGGGTCTGGACGATCAGCATGCTGGGTTTTGTGCTGTGCTACGTTTTGCTGCTCCTCATGCCCCTGCATCCGACCCCAGTATTATTATACGGCATGGTCGTCGTCCAAGGCATGTTGGGCTATGGCACAGTCTCGGTGTTTGGAGCAATCCCAGCAGAAATATTTCAAGGCAAACAATACGGCCGAATCTACGGTACGCTGACGATAGCCGGCAGCGTGGGTGGCGGGACGGGTCCCTGGGTGACCGGCCTATTCTTCGACCAAACCGGGAGTTACACCGTGGCGTTCTGGATCGCTATGGTGCTGTGTTTCGTATCCATTGGGAGTATGTGGATGGCCAGTCCGCGTAAAGTCCGCGTCGTGGCGGGTCAGGTGAAGCGGCTGGCTGCGCGGAAGGCTCTCGCGGAGGAGCAGTAAGCTGTCTGTGCGTATCAGTGGTGTGGCTGCCCTTTCCTAGGGCTGCTTTGGCAAAAGGGTAAGCGCGCGATTGTATCGTTCCCCAATCCGCAGAGTGCCGAAGTCCCTGCGGTCTATTGTGAATACGCGATATATCCGTCGGCGTTCCGCTACTGCGGCAACGCTTCCGTCTACCAAGCCAAGCTTTAGTTCGTGAAATTTCGCGTCAATTTGAAGCGCCCGGACAATATCGGAGGGCCGAACAGATTCAAACTCGTAGGTCGTTGTCGGGTCGAACAGCTCGGCCACCAGCTTGCGCATGGCTGCACGCTCGCCACGTAAAAAATAATCGACCTCGGCCAGCACTAGGGCCGGCACTACCACGACTGCAGCCTGGTGTAACACCTGCTCGTAGGCTGGCCATGCTGGTCGCCCGTCAGGTCGCCGGGCGAGGGCGCGTAGCAAGCCGCCCGTGTCAGCAATAAGGGGAAACCTCAGTCCCCGAGGTCTTTGAATAGCTCAGACTCCTCACCCAGTTTGGCACTCGTCGAGATAAAAAGGCGGGTCGAAGGTGGCCGTCGACGGCCGCGGTAGTATTTAGCCGCGACGATACGTAGACCCTGGCGAATGAGGTCAGAAGCCGACAGCCCATCGGCGCGCGCGCCAGGGCCTCAGCATCTTCGACATCCAGCCGGACGCTTGTGGAAAGTTTACGCGCCATACATGCGCTATACAGTGGAGAATAAGCATCGTCAATCACTGGCGGGAATAAGAGCAACTCTGTGAGATACGGGAGACTGCTATGAAGAGCGTCAACGTTCATAGGCGAGAACTATGAGGTGAGTCTGAAGATTCACCTTTGAATTGATCAGCCCTATTGGCGGGCTTAGTGTGTATGCCGTTCTGCTCTTGTTTGCTTGGAAAGCCGTCCATCACATATAGGGCAATGCCTATACAGCATAGTGGCCAACATAAAAAAGTCATAAGTTCTCAATTGGGCACCGAGATCTCTGGGGTTGTGAGTCGCCGATATCGCAGCTATTTCTATCTATTGCAAAAATGGACTAAGTAAACTAATCTAAAAGCCTAATCACTCAGCACCTAGATTTTACGGCCTTGTCATTCTGAGGCTAAGCATGAGGAGAGCATAATGAAAACCGTTAATGTCCATGAGGCAAAGACACATCTATCTGCTCTGCTGGCCGAAATAGAGGCGACGGGCTCGAAGGTGCGGATCTGTCGCCATGGCAAACCTATCGCCGAACTAGTCCCACATCGAAAGCGGAGCCGTCTGAAGCCACATCCGGTGATGCGGAAGATCCATATCGACTATGACCCAACAGAGCCGCTCTCTGAAGACGAGTGGCCGGAGAGTGGTCGGTGATCCTCGATACATGTGCGTTGCTTTGGTTAGCCCAGGGAGGGGGTGAGTTATCCACTATAGCGTTACAGTCTATTGAGGCTGCACCTGAGGTCTATGTATCTGCTATTAGCGGCTTCGAGATCGGGATTAAAGTTCAGAAGAAAAAACTGAAGCTTCCCGCTCAGCCTGCTGACTGGTTTAACTCAGTCCTCGAACATCATGACATTGAGGTTTTGGCACTGACCCTGGATGTATGTATCCGCTCAACTGAATTGTCTCTTGTTCATACTGACCCTTGCGACAGGATGATTATCGCTACGGCTCAGCTTCATCACTTCCCCGTGGTGACTACTGACGCGGTTTTTCCTCAATACGACATTGAGGTAATCTCCTAATCCAGACCCCGCGTTATCTCTTGAGTGTGGTTTGTTGAGCGAGATCGACTTCTGGGCGTTGTCTTGATCCGTCAGCTATAATATATGTACATTGTACATATGGATGAGCTACGCTTTGAGTGGGATGAGCGGAAAAACAAGGGGAATATTAGGAAGCATGGTGTAGCTTTTGAAGAGGCACGCACGGTTTTCTACGACGAGAACGCAATCCAGTTCTTCGATCCGGATCATTCTCAAGAGGAACATCGTTTTATCCTTCTTGGCATGAGCTTCAAGCTGCGGGTTCTCGTTGTCTGTCACTGTTTCCACGAAAGTGAGACGGTCGTGCGCATTATTCTGCAAGGAAGGCAGACAAAGCTGAAGAGCGCGATTACTGGAGGCGGTAAATATGAGAGACCATTATGACTTCTCAAAAATGAAAGGGCGCAAAAATCCTTATATCAAGCACCTCAAGCAGCCGGTGACTATGCGCTTAGACAGGGATACGGTTGCCTACTTCAAGTCCATGGCCGAGGAAATAGGCATCCCATATCAGAGCCTCATTAATTTATACCTCCGTGACTGTGCTATGAATGAGCGCAAACTGAGAATGAAGTGGGCGTCGTAAGGAGGACAAGTCCTCGTGTTACCTACTTCGTTATGCGGGCCTCCTGATCTAAATCTGAGAGCGAAAACCGTAGGGCGGGTTAGCGCAGCGTAATCCGACTCCCTACTAGACATAGTCAGGCTTCCCCATGAATCACCGATAAGTAGCGCTTGAGTGTCTCGTGTTCCTCTTCGGCAACGAGCTGGATAAAGGGTTCATAGTTCTGGGACATATGAGCAGTATCGAGGGCGTCATAGTAGGCTAGGCGTTGCTCAACACGGATTATGACCGGCAGATAGCTGTAGCGCATGAGTTCGAAGTTCATCAGGAGCCGCGCGGTTCGACCGTTGCCGTCAACGAAGGGATGGATCCCAACGAAATCGACGTGTAGGCGTGCTGCGCGTCTTAGCGGATGCAGGTCCGCAGCGCTTTGATACCAGGCTATGAGTGCGGTCATGGCCTGCGGAAGCTGGAGAAAATCTGTTGGCGTATGACTGGCACCGGCAATCACGACGTTTTGTTGCCGGTAACGCCCAGCGTTCTGGTCATCGATATTTTTCAGGACGAGCTGATGGATATTCTTGATCTGCCACTCGCTCAGGGTTTCTTCACCGGAGACAATAGTTTCAACGTAGTCAATCGCCTCACGATGATTGATCGCTTCAAGGTGCTCACGCATGGATTTGCCACCGATGGTGATGCCTTCCAGTACGACTTTGGTTTCTTTGAGGCTGAGCGTGTTCCCTTCGATGGCGTTCGAGTGGTAGGTCCACTCTAGGACTTGTTGTTCATGCAGAGTGCGGACGGTGTGTTCCGGTAGTGGACGCAAAGCGTCGAGCTGGGATTTGAGTTGGCCGATTTCGGCTAACAGGGCAGGAATATCAGGGTTCATTAGAATAAGTATAGCGCTTCGCTAAGTATAGCGCTTCGCTAAGTATAGCGCTTCGCTAAGTACAGTCACATTCCCTACAAAACTGTCCCTACCGAGGACTCTCCCACAATTCACTTCAACGGCTCAGCGCACTGCCATTATTCTGAATGGTAAATCCTCCGTCAACGACAACGGTAGCACCATTGATATACGACGATGCGGGGAGGACTAGGCTGAGGGTTGCGTGGGCGACTTCTTCAGGATCACCGTAGCGTTTGAGTGGCACGCGCCGCCGGGCAAAGATGCCCTTCGCTTTGTCGGGGATTGTGGCGGTGAGACCCGTATGAATAGCGCCTGGGCAGATGCAATTGACCGTGACCCCCTGCGTCGCCAACTCGACTGCCAGCGCACGAGTCAGTCCCACAACGCCGTGCTTGGCCGCAGTATAGGGACTGGCAAAAGCGCTACCGCCGACCGCTTCGGTAGACGCAATATTGACGATCCGTCCGGCTCCACTTTTGGTGAGGTGCGGCAGGGCGGCGCGGATGAGACGGTGGTGAGCGGCCAAGTTGACGTTGAAGCAGTGCTCCCAAATGTCCTCGTACTTGCTA
This sequence comes from uncultured Binatia bacterium (SeqCode), assembly GCA_963581605.1. Taxonomy (GTDB): domain Bacteria; phylum Desulfobacterota; class Binatia; order Bin18; family Bin18; genus Bin18. Next base: position 6,396 of record CAUZQN010000001.1, on the reverse strand, counting down.
CTCTGAATACGGGCGGACGCATCGATGCCGGCATTGTTGACTAGAATATCCAGCCCTCCAAAATGTTCAGCGATTTGGGTGACAGTAGGTCTAATCTCCGCGCTATTGGACAGGTCTAAGGTCCAGCCTGTGGCGTTCCCTCCGGCTAGGCTAATCTCCTCGACGACGCTTGAAACACCTTCAGCATTTCGATCCAGGACCGCAACTTTGGCCCCTTCATCAGCAAAGAGGTGGGCCGTCGCTCGCCCCATGCCGCTGGCAGCCCCGGTTACCAGGGCAATCTTTCCTTTGATCGATCGACTCAGCTTTGTCAGTCTTGTCATATTTCTTGACTCCTTTTCATGGAGGGGAATTTACCCTCCTTCGAGTTGATGCGAAAGGCTCCAACAGCCTCGTCATGTAGTGTCGGATTACGCTGCGCTAATCTGCCCTCCGGGATAACGGGATAACGGGATAGGCGTTGGGCGACGATGGTAGGGCAGGTCATGAGTCGGATGGCTTGCCTTGCTCTTGGGTCTCATCCCGAGTACACATGCCAGCAGCGTGACTAGCCGAGGAGGGGAGCTATGAGACATCGAACCCGAGTGTTGCCCGTGAGCATACTGCTGTTGACCGTTCTCCTGATGGGACGTCCAGCTGTCGCGCAAACTGTAGACTCTCCTCCTAAGCTCACGGCCGCAATACTCGATCAGTGGATGGACGATCTTTCGAATTGGGGCCGTTGGGGAAAAGAGGACGAACTTGGCACCCTCAACCTGATTACCCCCGAGAAACGCCGCCGGGCCGCTGCGCTCGTCACCGAGGGAGTCTCGGTGTCTCTTGCTTTTGATCTGGCCAAGGAGGCCAACCCCAATAACGAATTCCCACTTGAGCATAGTCTACGGGTGCATGAGAGTGACGGCGGCGTCTTTGCGGAGGACACCTATACTATCCGCTATCACGGGTTTGCCCATTCCCATGTGGACGCGTTGTGCCACATCTTTCATCAAGGGAAAATGTACAACGGCTTCTTGCGGTCTGAGGTGAAACCCTCGGGAGCCGAGAAGCTTGGCGTCCAGCACATGAAACAGGGTATTTTTACGCGCGGAGTCTTGGTGGATGTGCCGTGGCTCAAAGGGGTGCCGTATCTCGAACCAGGGACGGCCATTCGGATAGAAGATCTGGAGGCGTGGGAGCAGAAGACGGGCCTGCACGTCGAGAGCGGGGATGTCCTCTTGGTTCGTACGGGTCTGTACGAACGACAACGGCAGCTGGGCAGCTGGAACTTTATCCAGGCTGCCGCCGGCCTGCACGCTTCGGTGGCCACATGGCTCAAAGAACGTGATGTTGCCGTGGTGGGCTCTGACGCAACCAACGAAGTCTTCCCGTCTGGAATCGAAGGCGTCCCCTTTCCTATTCACCAGCTCGCTGTGGTCGCGCTCGGCATGCCGCTTTTGGACAACCTCAATTTGGAGGACTTGGCCCGAGAAGCGCAGGCCCGCAACCGGTGGGAATTTCTCTTTGTCGCGGCTCCGTTACGAGTTCCCGGCGGCACGGGTTCCCCTGTAAATCCACTTGCCACGTTTTAGAAAACACTCTGTCATACCAGTACGAAGCTGTGCGTGCTTCCGGCCGATCAGAAGGGCCATTATAAGGATAGTCCTACAAATGTTCAGGATTGAAGAGATTGAAACGGCCCTTGCCAAACATGCGCCTGATCCGACACGATTTGAGGCCAACCGAAACTGCGCCGCAGTTGCAATGGTGTTGACGGGCCGCGAACCGGATTTGAAACTATGCGTGATCCGTCGCGCAGAGGAGGAAGGGGATCCTTGGTCCGGCCATATGGCTTTCCCTGGTGGACGCTTTTCTGCCGAGGACGCGGACCTACAGGTTACGGCTGAACGGGAAACGCACGAAGAGGTGGGTCTGGTCCTACATCCCTCGCACCGCCTCGGCTCGCTTGAAGCCATATCGATCTGGCTGAGCGGGAGAGAACAGCCTTTATACCTCTTCCCCTGTGTTTATTATCTAGGTGAATCTTCTCCGGAGTTTACTCTCAACCATGAAGTGGCTGAGGCGTATTGGATGCCGCTCGCTCACCCGTGGGATGGCAAAAACGCTACACATTTGAGTCTTGCCAAAGACAGCAAATCTCTTCTGTACCCGGCGATTCGTTTCCGCGATCAAGTTATTTGGGGTATCACGCTGCGCGTGCTTACGCTGTTTTCTGACATTCTTGGTCGGCCCTTGCCCCATTTGGAAGAGATTCCAGGGCTAGGACGTTAATGGTCGTCATAAAGGAGGACGGAAATGGAGATTGTTGGTTACGGTGATCGACTGAGTGTCGCGCCTGGGGAAACGATTCGCTTTTACGTAAGCTGCGAACAGCTCACATACCAGGCGGATATCGTACGTTTAATCCACGGTGATCCAAACCCCAAGGGTCCAGGCTTCAAGGAAGAACTGATCTCAACGACCGTCAGCCAAGAATACCCAGGCCGCAAACAGGAGATCCATACGGGGTCACACGTGGTCGTGCCGGACGCTCCTGCTCTACGGATGCAATACGGATTTACGCTGCAGGCCTGGATCTACCCCACCACACCACAAAAAAGGGTGCAGGGAATACTGACCAAGTGGACGCTTGAAGGCGGAGGCTATGCACTCTGCATTGATGAGGGTGGAATGCTCGCCCTATGGATCAGCGACCAAGAAGATCGGACTGAAAAAGTCACGCTGCCGTCACCTCTGCGTCCTGCCGAGTGGTATTTCGTGGCAGCCACGTACGATGCGCACAGTTCCAGCGTGCGCCTGTACCAAGAGTCGGTGCGCACGTGGCCGGGTGACGAGACTGCTACGAACGTAGAAACGTCAACCCGGATCAACGCAGTCCAAGGAAATGCCACGGCTTTTGTCATGGCAGGCATGCGGCAGGCAGGAGATGAGGGTAGAGCACCTCATATCGCTAGCCACTTTAACGGTAAGATCGATCGTCCGCGTCTTTTTAACCAAGCGCTGAGTCAGGAAGAGTTAGTCTCACTGAAGAGGGGTGCCGATCCTCTGGCCTTTGGTGAATCGCTCGTTGCTGCTTGGGATTTCTCCAAAGATATCTCCTCGCAAAAAGTGTCTGATACTGCGCCGCACGGCCTGCATGGACAGACCTTCAATATGCCCGCCCGGGCAATGACTGGATACAACTGGAGCGGGCAAGAGACGGATTTTCGTAATGCGTTGCAGGAATATGAGGCGATTCATTTTCATGACGATGATCTCGATGATGCACGCTGGGACGTAGATTTCGAGTGGACCCTTCCTGCGCAGCTGAAGAGCGGGATGTATGCCGCTCGTTTACGGGCTGGGGGTAGCGAGGACCATATCCCATTTTTCGTCAGACCCCCTAAAGGAACGGCGTCAGCGGCGATCGCCTTCCTCGCCCCCACCAACAGCTATCTGGCGTATGCCAATGAGCAACTGACAGACATTCCTATGGCGTTAGCGCCAAACCAAAAGCAGGGCGATCCTTCTCCTGATGATCAGTATACGGCGGATCATGGACTGCTGAGCCTGTACGACCATCACACCGATGGCAGCGGGGTGTGTTATTCGACACGACTGCGACCGATTCTCAACATGCGGCCCCGCTATCATATGCGGGCGCTCAACTGTCCGCATCAATTCCCAGCTGATTTACACCTCATCGATTGGTTGGAACAGCAAGATCAAAATGTTGATGTGATTACGGATGAGAATCTACATTTTGAAGGTGTCGACCTGCTTACGTCGTATAAAGTCATCATCACCGGCAGCCACCCGGAATATTGGTCCGGGCCTATGCTGGCCGCGTTGGAAGCATATTTAAATAATGGCGGGCGGCTTATGTATCTGGGGGGCAATGGTTTCTATTGGGTGACGGCGTTTGACCCGGAACGGCCACATGTGGTGGAAGTCCGGCGCTGGGGTGGAACCCGCAGTTGGGACGCCAAGCCCGGAGAACATCATCTGAGTACGACTGGAGAACCTGGAGGGATGTGGCGTACCCGAGGGAAAGCGCCGCAACGATTAGTTGGTGTTGGGTTTATCTCGCAAGGTTTTGACGCAAGCGCGCCGTATCGGCGTCAGACGGGTAGTACTGACTCCCGTGCGGCATTCATTTTTGAAGGCATTGGCGAAGAAGAGCTTATCGGCGACTTTGATTCCCTGGTCTTAAACCACGGTGCCGCAGGGTTTGAACTCGACCGTGCCGACACGGCCCTGGGAACCCCAGACCATGCGCTTGTTCTCGCCACTTCGTTTGGGCACTCTGACTCGTATCAGCATGTAATAGAGGAAGTTTTGATGAGCGATTCTCAGCAAGGCGGAAGCGTGAACCCCAAGGTGCGGTCCGATATGGTCTACTTCGAATACCCAAATGGCGGAGCCATTTTTTCCACCGGATCAATCGCCTGGTGCGGCGCGCTATCTCAGAACAACTACGATAATAATGTCTCGCGTATTACCGGGAATGTGCTCCGTCGCTTCGCGTCCTATGAGCCCATGCCTTGAGGTTTGATGGGGTTCACGAGAGCTGTGCCCGTAAGAAGGAAAGCGTATGGCCGAAATCGGACTTTTTGAAGCGATCTATTCAACGCGCTCGATGCGCAGACTCAAGCCTGATCCCATTCCAGACGAGACTCTTAAAAAGATAATAGAAGCGGGAGTGCATGCTCCCAGCGGTAGTAATTTTCAAAACTGGGCGTTTGTCCTTGTCCAAGAATCGGAAGATAAACGTTTCATTCGTGACCACTATCTGGAGACGTATCAAAAGCTGGCGCGGCTGGGGTCTATTCCGGCTATGGATGACTTGCCGCCCTACCGACAACGCATGTTTGCGTCTGCTGTCCATCTGGCGGAACATATGCACGAAGCTCCAGTTATCTTACTGGCCTGTACAGGAACCGACTTCCCTACGTACGCGGATGCGGACAATCCACGCTCTATTACGGCAACGCTGCACGCTTCGATCTATCCGGCGGTTCAGAATATTCTCCTGGCATGCCGTGCGTTGGGCGTCGGTGCGACGCTCACGACCGTACACTATTTCTTTGAGGATGAACTCAAACAGCAGCTCGGTATTCCTGAAGATATAGAGATTGCCGGACTCATCCCGCTCGGCTTCCCGGAAGGCCGGTTTGGCCCTACCTCACGCGCGCCGGTGGAAGAGGCTATCCACTGGGGGAAGTGGGGGAATCGGCGAGATTAGAACAGGATAGCGGCCTAAAAAGCCCCTCGATTGTCTCTTGATTGGATTCGGACTACTTCACGAAATAGTGCAGACACCCTGTCTCCTTTAGCAATGGCGTAATCTTCTTCAGGCTGGCCTCATCCAGTGCGGCGAATCGCTCCCGAAGTACGGCGAGGCATTTCACTTGATAGCCGAACGGCGCTTGAGTGTAGCTTTGACCGAGCAGCTCGATCTCCAGCTTGTCATCTCCTCGCTGCGCTGCTGTAGCGTTGGCGACGAGAAAGGGTAGATGGGTATCCGCTATTAAACGTAGGAGTCCAACCGTTGCGTTCGGTAGTACTTCCTCTTCGGAATACCATACTCCTTCTACGCCTGAGGCATCATCTAATTGACGTAGCCAGCTCTCGGTGCGTTGGGCTTGCCCTCGCATGATGGCTAACGGTGTTGGATCTGTCGCCAAAGTCTTGAGCTGTCCAAACAGGCCAAAATCAGCGACTGATGGCCGGGTGCCGAATAGGTAGTCGTGTAACCCGACGTGACTTTCGAGCAGTTTGAGGGTGCGTCGATAGGTTTCTTCGATCACGGGGGTGTTCTCTGGAGTACAGCCAACAAGCGGCATACGTTCAATCTGTCGATCAGCAAAACTTTTTGCTGCCGCCGCGCGTGCCTCCCCTTTCTCATCAGGGAAAAAGTCATCTGCGATCCAAAACGAGGCATACTTGATGTCGGCGTCGTAAGCCCAACGATAATGAAACATGGCTTTGGTCAGCCATTCGTCGGCAAAGTCCTCAATGAGATAGGCCAGAAAGGCATAGCTAGGCGAATCGGGAATAACCGAGCGCTGGCCGGGATAATGTTGCTCCAGCGCGTCGATAATTGGCGTTGAGTCAACGCGCCATTGCTGCTCCCCAGGGAAGCGGATCATCGGCATGAGTAGCGGTTTCACGTCTGCGAACTCAGCCATATTGCGCTGGGTTCGCAGCACCCAGTCAAACGGCAGACGGCGATAGCGCATGACTGCGCGGAGTTTTATAGAGTAGGGTGAGCCATTTTGGCCGACGACAATATAGCGTTCAGCATTCCCCATAGACGTTTCCTTGTTTAGACATGTCCAGCGGCATCGAGCGCGTGTGCCAGATCGTTCAGTAAGTCCTCAGTGTTCTCACAGCCGGCACTCAAACGAATGAAGCCTG